>CANHYS010000130.1 GCA_947464585.1 Planctomycetaceae bacterium
CAGCCCCGCGGCCTGCGCCGAGAGGCTCACCGGCCTGATCGGCTGCCGCCACCAGAACAGGATCGCCACCGAGAACAACGGCACGATCCAGCCGTGGGAATACTGTGGGTTGTTCCACGCGGCCTTCGCGCTCAGCAGGCCGGGCCAGTAGCTGAACATCAGCAACGCCGTCAGAGCAGCCAACTGGATCAAGGCATGTCTTTGCTGAGGTTGCCGAAGGTCTTCGACCAACGCCCGATAGCGATCCCGAACGGAATCAAAGAGCGATCCGTTGTCAGGGAACACGCGACCAACGTCCTGGGCCGCCGTGGCGTCCGTCGGAGGCAAAGGACTGGACGGCCTCTTCGCGGGCAGAACGGACACCGGCATGATGAAGGCCCAAAGCGTTCCAGGAATCGACAGTCGCCCTGATTTTACCCGAATCGGAAGGCCTTTTCACGCTTGCGGTGCGTCGTTCCTCGGAGGGGACGTGGCGAGAATGGGATCGTCCCCGACCTTGAATTACGATCATCCTAGCCCGTCCGTTTGGCCGTGACACCGTCGATCCGGGCTGCAATGATCCTCCCGCCCAAGCCGTACTGACGCCCATTCCAGCCCTCACGTCCCACCCAGCTTCCCAAATTGCATGGATCCCGTTGTTCCCAACCCGCCTGAGTCGCAGCCCGCTCGCCGGCTGCCCGGCTGGCTCACGATGGTGCTTCGATTGGCGGCCACGGTAGCCCTGATGGCCGTGGTGCTGCGTGGGCTCGAGTGGCGCAAGCTTCTTGATCTTCTGGAGCACTGCGACTGGCGCTGGTGGTTCGCGGGACTCGCGGTCAGCGTTCTCGTGCAGACACTCGCCGCCGTCCGCTGGGCCGCGCTCGCGCGGCCAATCGGCTTTCCCTTTCCCGTGACGACCTTCCTCTGGCGATTTTTCGAGGGCCTGTTCTTCAACCTGTGCCTGCCGTCGTCGATTGGCGGCGATGTGGTCAAGGCCTACCGACTCGCCGACTCGACCCCCGGTCGGCTGCTGGCCGGCTGCACCGTTCTCGCCGACCGGCTGACGGGATTGGCGGCGCTCGGCGTGCTGGCGGGCACCGCCCTGACGGCCAAGGAACGCGGGCTGAGCACACCCGCCACGCTCGCCTTGGGAGCCGTATTGCTGGCGGCGGTGCTGCTGATGTTCTGGGTGGTCGTCGGCTCCCTCGATCGCCTTCTGGCCATGATTCCGGAGCAGCACGCGGCCCGACACTTCATCGCCCAGTTGCTGCCGTACAAATTGCGTCCAAGCCTCATGACGCAGGCAGTCGGATGGAGCATGCTCGTCCAAATGGGCGGCTCCGTGGCCGTGGCGTTGATCGCCCGTGCGCTTGGAGTGTCGCTGCCGCTGTCGGTGTGGTTTGCGGTGGTGCCACTGGTGGCACTGGCGATGGTGGTGCCGGTGAGCATCAACGGCGTGGGCGTGCGCGAGGGGGGGCTGGCGCTGATGCTCAAGCCCGCCGGCGTGCCGACCGATGCCGCCGTGGCCATCGGCCTGCTCTGGTTCCTCGCGACGATCGTCACCGGTCTGATCGGCGGGGTGCTGTTCCTGCTCGACCGCAAACCGTCGGCTGCTCCGGCATCGGTCATTCCCCTGCCAACCGCCCAGGCTGCGAACGCCGCCGTGCCGCGGTAAGCAGCAATCCGGCGATCGTCTTGGCGTCGTCGATCCGGCCATCGAGGCACATCGCGATCGCCTCGTCCCAGCTGACCACGCGGGTGCGGATCTGCTCACCAGGCTCGAGTGCCTGCGGCCCCGCAATCAGATCTTCGGCGACGAAGAGATGCATCCGCTCCCGGAGAATCCCCGGAGACATCCACATCTCACCTGCCGGCACGATCCGGCCCGCACGATACCCCGTCTCCTCGGCAAGTTCCCGCCGCGCGGCCTCTTCCAAAGATTCGACCCGGTCGAGCGTCCCGGCGGGGAGTTCCAGAAGCGTCCTCCCGACCGCCACGCGAACGACCTCCACCAAACAGACTTCCTGCGACGACACCAACGGCACAATGACCACGCTGCCCGGATGTCGCACCACCTCCCGTTCGCGTCGGCTGCCATCCGTGCACGGCTCCGACACCCGCACGACGCGGAACCGCCTTGTCTCCAGCAGCAGCTCGCCCTCTTCCTGCGGTGGATCAAACGGCTGCGCCGCCGCGGACTCCTGCAGCGGCACTGCCACCACGCGGGCGGCTGCCCCGCCCACCTCGAGCGGCCGCGCCGCGTCCACCACCTTCGCCTGCACGAGTCCAAGCCCCAGGCCGCAGCCGAGCGTGGGCGAGTAGCAGATCGATGTGAGCCGGCCGACGACCTCGTCGCCGCAGCGCACGACCGCGCCACCAGTAGTTTCCTGCAGGCTGGCATCGCCGCTCCAGCCATCGATGGCGATCGCCACGAACCTTCGGTTGACATGACCCAGGGCGTCGATTCTCGCCACGGTCTCCTGGCCGAGGTAGCAGCCCTTCGTGAACGAGATCGCCCGCTGGTCGCGGGCCAACTCTTGCGGCAGCGTCTTCTCCGGAATGTCGACCGGCGCGGGCATGCCCGCTTCGATACGGGCGGCATCCCATGCAGCTGCCTCTGCCCGCGGCACGGCATGGGACTCCAGCCACGCCACCAGACGGGGATGGTCGGCCTCATCCGACTGCACGAGGAATCCTGTCGGACCGTACCAGTCGACCCGCACGATTGCCACGGGCACATCGCCCAGCAGTCCGCGGCCGTGGTGAAGCAAGGCCCCCGGCAGACTCACGCTGGAGTGTGCCGTCAACCAGGCCTCGGCCTGAGGCCCCGCGATGATCAGATTCCTGCGGGACTCTGACGCGTCGCACAGGTCGAGGCGCTCGCGAATATGGTAGCGGTCAAGGTGCTCAAGAAGGGTCGCCGCCAGCCCCGCCGGCGCGTCGATCCAGACACCATCTTCGATCCGCAGAATGCTCGTCAGCGCGAGCACCCATCCCCGGGCGTCTGTGAAAAAGCCTTCGGTGCCCGCCCCCTCTGCGAGCGTGGAGATCGCCGCCGTCGTGAAGTTGTTGACGAACCGCACGGCATCGGGCCCGCGAGCCGTCAGCACCGACCGCCGACCGAGATCGCCCCAGGCCAGCCCCCGCCGCAGGTCGGCATAGCCGCCCGGGATCGGCACCGGGCCATTGCACGAAACGGACCGGTGGGACTCACGCGATTCCTGCTGTTTCTGCTGCATCATGGCTGGCTGCTCTGGCTGGCTCCTGGGGGGCGACGGGGCTGGCTGCAGCCTACCAAGAAAATTTCCGCCGCCGCGCGAACGCTTCGGCGGGATGCTGCGTATGGGAGAGCACCGCAACGACGACACGAATCGTACGGTCGGAACTGGAATCCGGGGGCAAACGCCGCCCCACGCCCACGTGCAGAGGGACTCAGCCATGGCCACTGTTGACTGCCGGAACGGATACCGGAATGACTATGACGACGACGCGGACGACATGCTCGACGATCCACTGGCCGTCGCCGACTCAGAACACTCCGACGCGGTGCGAGCCGCGGTTGATGGCGGAGATGCCAGCCTGCGTCCAGTCCACCGCCGGCAGCGACGATTGCACCGCATCGCCGACGTGCGGAGGCTCCAAGGCGTGACACTCCGCAACGTGTCACGGCGATTGGGTGCGCCGCTGGCAGCGGTCCGCCGGCAGGAGCAGTCGGACTGCGACCTGCGGCTCTCCGATCTCCTCCGATGGCAGGAGGTGTTGGAGGTGCCGGTTGCCGAACTGCTCGTCGAAGGCGAGGGGCAGCTATCCGGCCCGGTGCTGCAGCGGTCGCGCATGGTGAAACTGATGAAGACGGCCGCAGCGATCCGCGAACGCACGCAAGACACGACAACCGCCCGGATGGTGTCGATGTTGATCGAGCAGATTCTGGAACTCATGCCCGAACTTGCCGACGTGACACCATGGCATACCGTGGGCCAGCGGCGCACGCTCGACGACGTCGGCCGTACCGCCAGGAATCCGGTTGCAGACGACGTCTTCCGTCGGACAGCACTCGACTGACGCCCCGCCCCGGCGGCCTCGCGGGCCCCGGATACGCGGTCAGAAACAATCTCGACGGGGGGCCCGACATGTCAGGGGCGCGGGCCGCCCGTGAGTCATGCCGCCGGTGCCAACAAGCCCGCCTTGTTCGCACCGGCGGTGCTGTTTACGATCGCAGCACCGCGGTTCACGCCGCGGCATTCACCGGGCCTTGATTCCCCTCCAGCACTCCTTCTTCAGGTCGCCAATCGTGTTTTCCTTACTGGGTGTCATCGGCATCACGCTCGTGCTGTTTGTCGTCGTCGCGCTGACGGCAGGGCTGGTCCTGGGCAAGTGATGTCGCGCCTGCCCGCACGCTGCCGATGCCTCCAGCGGCACTGCGGAGCACTCCGACCACGAGCAGGGAGAAGAAGCCTCCCAGCACGCCCATGAACAGCACCCACGCCACAACGGCCAGCTGGAAATAATCCCGCAGCCAGACCCGCACGGGCGGTTCGGCGCTCTTGGGAACTTTTCTCTGCACGGGCCCGTCGCGGCCCGACTGCTGCCGCATGTCGTCTCGAAAGGCGTCCCACTGCGACTGCGCCTCCGGGCGATCCCATTGCTCGAGCCAGTCGGCACGTGCCCGCAGCAGCAGCACCGGCGGCAGGATGAGGGCGGCCAGCCACACGGCCACCATCAGGCCGATCGCGACCGTTCGCAGAAATGCCTCGCGTCGCACCATGCCACCCATTCCTTCCGACCGATCTTGAAAACGACTTCCCCGAATCTATCACCCCCCATCTTTCCCGTCTTTCCGGGAGGCAAACGGTCTGGCACCGGCGGCGATCAGCCGCTATCGTCCCGCCTCCCAAAAGCCCACCCAAGCCCCCAGCCAAGTCATTGGGCCAGCCATCGACCCGCCTCAGGAGCCTGCAGCGTGAGTGTTCGTGCGTCATCCCCCTGGATTCCGTTGGTGTTCATCGCCGCCGGCCTGGCGGTCGGCGGCCCCGTGGCAAAAGCCCAGACAGGCTGGTTGCCCACGGCCTGGTTTTCGCAGGACACCGTCGACCCCAAGGCTATGTTCCCGCTGGCCGAGAGCGACGGGCCGTGGATGGTGCTGGCAACGACGTTCCGTGGCGAGGGAGCCCGCGACGACGCCCGTCGGCTCGTGCAGGAACTCCGCGGCCCCCACAAGCTCAAGGCCTACACGCATGAGAAGTCGTTCGACTTCACGGGCAATCAGCGCGGGCTGGGACTCAATCCCGATGGCACTCCGAAGAAGATGCGGTATGCCATGGCGGAAGAGGTGACGGAAGTCGCCGTGCTCGTGGGCGACTTCGCCTCCTTCGACGACCCGCGTGGGCAGAAGATGCTCACCAAAATCAAGAACCTCCATCCCGAGGCGCTCGCCGCCGGCAGCGGCAAGAGCCAGTCGTTCAGCGATTTCAGGCGGATGATGGGTCTCGACAAGAACAGCGGCAAGGGTCCGATGCATCTGGCGTTTGTGATTCCGAATCCTCTCCTGCCGGAAGACTTCTTCGCGCGACAGCAGGTGGACAAGTTCGTGCTCGACATGAATGCCGATGTCACCAACAGCCTGCTCGACTGCCCGGGCCGCTACAGCGTGCGGGTGGCAACCTTCACCGGTGCCGGCACCTTCGACCAAAAAGCGATCGAGGATGGCGGAAAGGAAGTGGAGCTGAAGGGGCGTCTGGTGGAGGCGGCCGAGAAGGCCCACCGACTCACCGAAACGCTCCGCCGCAGCGGCTGGCAGGCGTGGGAATTCCACGATCGCGATTCGAGCATCGTCTGCGTGGGCAGCGTCGATCAACTGGCCGTGCAGCAGGCCAGCGGCACGATGGCCCCCCATCCCGAGATCATCCGCATCGTGAAGGAACTCGGTCCCGATCCGGTGAAACTGGCAGCCGGCCAGATCATGCCGCGGAGTATCGACGGCGTCCTGCTCGACGTGCAGCCCAAGCCGATCGACGTGCCGCGGGTGCCAACCGGCCGCCGTTGAGAGCCGCACCACGCAACCGCCGGCCCGGCTCAATCTCGCCATTTGGCTCCGCAAAGACAGCCGTCATACTGGTGGTCTATGGACACCATCGCGACGCTCGTGCTCGGCACGACCAATGCCGGCAAGCTCCGTGAGCTCACCGAACTGCTCGCCCCGCTGGGCATCGCATGCTGCTCGCTCAGCGGTCTCGACGCCGCCGTCGAAGTCGAGGAGACGGGTGATTCGTTCGCCGCCAACGCGGCTCTCAAGGCCTCGCAGCAGGCCATGGCCCTGGGCCGCTGGGTGCTCGCGGAAGACAGTGGACTCGTGGTAGACGCCCTCGGCGGTGCGCCGGGCATCTATTCGGCGAGGTTCTCTGGAGCCGGTGCGACGGATCAGCGAAACAATGCCCTCCTGCTTGAGCGGCTCGCCGTCCTGCCC
>CANHYS010000131.1 GCA_947464585.1 Planctomycetaceae bacterium
AACACCCAGAAGGCGTAGCAGGCCCACCAGTTGTTCTTGTCGCCGTAGAAGACGACCGTTGTGTCGTTAGAGATGCCACGCTCGGCGCAGAGCTTTTCGAAGGCCGCCCGGTCGATGTAGTCCCGAACCACCTGGTTCTGCAGGTCGACCTGCCAGTCGATTTCGACGGCTCCAGGGATGTGGCCCTGCGTGTAGAGCGCCCGGTCTTCGTCCGACTCGACGATCCGTACCTGTGGGTCGGTGAGATGGTCTGCGACCCAGGCAGTGGAGACGAGGAGGTCGGGATGTGCGTAGTCGGGCATGGGCGGATGCTCCTTCACTGCAGGACACTTTGAATTCGGCAGTGAATGGTAGTCCATCGCCATCCGGCCTGCAACGAGGCGACGTGGTGCCGCGGATGCGGTGAGGACAGTTTGCAGGCATCCGACGCAAGCACTCGTTGAAGCGAGGCCCGTCCTGTAAGCTGACGGGCTGCGATGCCTCACGCCGGGGCGTCATCTCCCCGTCCGGCACACCGCCGGACGACAGGCAATTTTCACGGAGCGAACTGCTTTCCGATGGGCCCCGCCTTCATCTTCCAGATCACCGACCTCACCAAGAAATTCGGCCAGCGCGAGCTGCTCAAGAACATCAACCTCGCCTTCTATCCGGGGGCGAAGATCGGCCTGCTGGGCCGCAACGGTGCCGGCAAGAGCACGCTCATGAAGATCATGGCCGGGCTCGACACGGAATTCGACGGCGAGACCCGCCTCGCTGACGGTTACACCGTCGGCTACCTCCGGCAGGAGCCGCAGCTCGATCCGGAGAAGACCGTGTTCGAAAACGTGATGGAAGCGGTCGATCATTCCCGTGCCGTGCTGCGCCGATTCGAGGAGATCAATACCCGGCTGGGCGAACCGCTCGACGAAGCCGAGATGGAGAAGCTGCTCACCGAGCAGGCAACGGTGCAGGACGAGATCGACGTCAAGAATCTCTGGGATCTCGACAGGCAGGTCGAGATCGCGATGGACGCGATGAACCTGCCGCCGGCCGACTGGGCCGTCACGAACCTCTCCGGTGGCGAGCGACGCCGCGTGGCCCTCTGCAAGCTGCTGCTCGAGAAGCCCGACCTGCTGCTGCTCGACGAGCCGACCAATCACCTCGATGCCGAGAGCGTCGACTGGCTGGAGCGGCATCTCGCCGAATACACCGGCACCGTGGTGGCCGTGACCCACGACCGCTACTTCCTCGACAACGTCGCCAAGTGGATTCTCGAGGTCGACCACGGCCGGGGCATTCCTTTCGAGGGCAACTACACCTCGTGGCTGCAGCAGAAGAAGGCCCGCCTCGAGATGGAGGAAAAGCAGGCGAGCACCCGTCAGAAGACACTCGACAAGGAGCTCGAGTGGATTCGGATGTCGCCCAAGGCCCGGCAGGCCAAGAGCAAGGCCCGCGTGTCGGCGTATGAAAAGCTGGCCGCGGAGCAGGCCGCGGTCCGCGATTCGGAGATCGAGATCTTCATTCCCGCCAGCCGCTCGCTCGGCGACCAGGTGATCGACGTGGAGAACATCTCCAAGGCGTTTGGCGACAAGCTGCTCTTCGAGAACCTGTCGTTCCGGCTGCCGCCGGGCGGCATCGTGGGCATCATCGAGCCCAACGGTGCCGGCAAGACGACGCTCTTCCGCATGCTTGTCGGCCAGGAGAAGCCCGACACTGGCACGGTCAAGGTGGGTGCCACGGTCGACGTCGGCTACGTCGATCAAAACCGCGACGCCCTCGACGCCGACAAGACGGTGTTCGAGGAGATTTCGGGCGGCCACGACACGATCGAACTGGGCAAGCGGACGGTCAATGCCCGCAGCTACGTGGCGAAGTTCAACTTCATGGGGCCCGACCAGCAGAAGAAGGTGGGCACGCTCTCCGGCGGTGAGCGCAATCGCGTGCATCTGGCGAAGCTGCTTCGCGGCGGCGCGAATCTGCTGCTGCTCGACGAGCCGACGAACGACCTCGACGTCGACACGCTGCGCTCGCTCGAGGAGGGCATTTCGAGCTTCGCCGGCTCGGTCGTGGTGATCACCCACGACCGGTGGTTTCTCGACCGGCTCGCCACGCACATCATCGCCTTCGAGGGGGATGGCTACGTGCACGTCTGCGAGGGCAACTTCGAGGTCTATGAGCGGAGCCGCAAGGAGCGTCAGGGCGTCGCCGCCGACGAGCCGCACCGCTTCCGGCACAAGAAGCTCACGCACTGATACCAGGCGTGCCGTGGTTGCTCGACTCTCGCGGACAGAATTGAACCACTTCTTTTCTGTCGATCACGTGCCAATCATGCGCGGCTGATGCAGCCATGAAGATACTGGTGTCGCAGCGGAGTGATCTTTGCCAATAAGATGAGCGGTCTCACTTTCAGGAGATCGGCATGTTTGTCGTTGCGTTGCGAATGCTCTTTGGTGACGCGACCAAGTGTCTGGGCCTCGTGTTCGGAGTGGCTCTGAGCACGCTGCTGCTCTGCCAGCAGGTGTCGATCTTCTTCGGTCTCCTCTCCCGGGCGGCCAGCGTGATCGATGATGCGCCCGAGGCCGACATTTGGGTGATGGACCCGGCCGTGAAGACGATCGAGGTGCCGTATCCTCTCCGCGACACGGTGCTGCAGCGGGTGAGGGGCGTGGAGGGAGTGGCGTGGGCGGCGCCGTTTTTCAAGGCCAGCACGCAGGTCCGCACGCGACGCGGCACACTCGACAATGCCACCATGATCGGCGTTGACGACGTGTCGCTCGTGGGGGTGCCCGACCGGTTTCTGCTCGGCACGCTCGACGACCTGACACTTCCCGATGCGATCGCCATCAACCCGGCCGGCTTTCGGCTCCTGTTTCCCGGCGAGGATCCCGACGTGGGCCGGGAACTGGAACTCAACGACCGCCGTGCCCGGATCGTAGCCATCATTGACGCCTCCCCGGCCTTCTCGGCCAACCTGACGATTTACACCCGCTACTCCCTCGCCACCCGCTACACCAACAACGGTCGCAACACGCTCTCCTTCGTGCTCGCCAAGGCCACCGACCCGTCCACCACCGCCGCGGTGGCCGACCGGATCGCTGCCGAGATGGGACTGAAGGCGGTCGAGCGAGCCACGTTTCGCCGCGAGACAATCGGCTACATTCTGGAAACCACCGGCATCCCCGCGAGTTTCGGCACGGTGGTGCTCTTGGGAGTGCTGATCGGGATCGCGATCGTGGGCCTCACGTTCAACCAGTTCATCATGGAAAACATCCGACAGTATGCGGCGCTCAAGGCAATCGGCGTCCGCAACGGCTGGCTGCTCGCCATGACGCTCACGCAGGCCGCCTTCATCGCCAGCGTGGGGTATGGGATCGGGCTGGCCGCCGCCGCGGGATTCTTCGCAACAGCAGGAAAATCCGATGCGCTGCGCGGCTTTCGACTGCTGCCCGAGGTGGCCATCGGAGTGGCGGTGCTCGCCGGAGTGATCGTGCTCCTGGCAACGACCGTGAGCCTGCGACGGGTGTTTTTCGTCGATCCTGCAACGGTCTTCCGGGGGTAGCGCATGGATGACCTGCCGACGAACACAACGCCTGGAGCGATCGCCGTCCGCTGTGTCGGCGTGCAGAAATCGTTCGCCGCCGGGGAAACGACCGTGCGAGTGCTTCGCGGCACCGATTTTACGGCCCGTGCCGGGGAGATGACGTTTCTCGTCGGGCCCTCCGGCTGCGGCAAGACCACGCTCATCAGCATCATTGGCGCCATCCTCTCCGCCGACGCCGGCAGCGTGGAGGTCCTCGGCTTCGATGTCCGCCGTGCTCGCGGCGGGCGGCTGGCCGACTTCCGGCTCGCGAACCTGGGCTTCATCTTCCAGCAGTTCAACCTGTTGCCGGCCCTCTCAGCGGCCGAGAACGCGTCGCTGCCCCTGGTGGCAGCAGGCCGTTCGACGCGGTTTGGCGAGCGGGCAGCAGCCACGCTCCTCGCACGGCTCGGTCTGGAGAACCATCTCCACAAAATGCCGGCGCAGCTCTCCGGCGGCCAGCAGCAGCGCGTGGCGATTGCTCGCGCGCTTGTCCATGCGCCCCGCCTCGTGATCTGCGACGAGCCCACTGCGTCGCTCGATGCCGAGGCGGGTCGCACGGTGATGGAGTTGCTTCGCGAGGTGGCACTGGCCCCCGATCGGGGCGTGATCATCGTCACGCACGACACACGGATCTTCGAATTCGCCGACGTCATCCATTCCATGTCGGATGGCCGGATTGAACGCATCGAACGGAAATCCATCGCTCCCGCGGAGGCACACGCATGAGTGGTCGCAGTCGGCTCATATCGATCGGTCTGCCCATCGTGGGGCTCAGTGCACTCGCGGGCGGCATCTATCTCGTGGCCGCGAACCGGCCCCCCGTCGTCAGCGAATCGTCGCCGCGTCGGCCGGTCACACAGCCCCTTGCCGAGACGCTTGCCGCCACAGGGTCCCAGGCCGGCGGCCTGATCGGTGCCGTTGGCACCAGCGAGCCGCCGGGCGAGCCGATCGCGATCGCCGCGCATGTGGCCGGTATCGTAGAGACGGTTGAGGCCACGGTCGGCGCCGATGTGCGACGGGGCGACGTGCTCTTCAGGGTGGACGACCGCCTGGCCGCCGCTGAAGTCGCCGCGCGGAAGGGCCAGATCGACGCCGCGGCTGCCGACATGGAGGCGCTGCGGGCCACGGTTCCGACCCGGGAGGCGGCCATCGCGTCGGCTCGTGCGGCCCAGGCATCGGCCGAAGCGAGGGTGCTCGAGGCAGAGGCCGACCTGGCCGACCGGCGCAACAAGCTTCAGCTGGGCGAACGCCTGCTCCGCACCGCCGTCGTCAGCAGCGAAGAGGTCGATAACCGCAGGTTCGTCATGCAGCAGGCTGAGGCGCGGGTGGCCACGGCCCGAGCCGCCGTGGCGGAGGCTGCCGCCGGGGTGGTGCAGGCTCAGGCCGAACTCGCCCGCCTCGTCAGTTCGGTAAGTGGCGGCCCCGGTCCCGACATCATAGCCGCTGAAAAGCGGATCGCCCTCGCCCAGCGCGAATGCGACAAAGCGGCTCGGGAGCTCGAGCAGTTCGCCGTGCACAGTCCCGTAGATGGCCGCATCATCCAGATCAATGTACGGCCGGGGGAGTTCGCCCCGGCGTCGGTACCTGCGGAGGGGCTCGTGGTCATCGCTCGCAAGGGGCCAGCACACCTGCGGGTCGAGATCGATGAAGTGGATATGCCCCGGTTCCGACCCGAACTCCCTGCCTGGGCCTCACCGCGGGGCAGTGTCGGGATCAGGTATCCGCTCTCCTTTGCTTACGTCGAGCCGCTCGTGGTGCCGAAGCGCGGGCTCTCCGGCCGCACGACCGACATCGTGGACACCCGCGTGCTGCAGGTGGTCTACACGCTCGACGGCGACGAGCCGAACCTCGGCATCGGGCAACAGTACGACGTCTTCATCACGCCGGCGACGTTCGCGGAGGCCGCCAGCGAACGCTGAACGTCTGCCGCTACGGTGTATTCGCCGCTGATCAGCTTCCCTGTTGTGCCATCTCCGGCGGAACAGCGATACAATCGGTCGGCGTGGTTTATCGATGGTTGCGAGCCGCTGATCGCCCGCGTTCGAGTGCAAAACGGTTTGTCCCAAGAATCAAGAATGATGCTGTTGCCAAACTGCGGAGCCGTTGTGACCGCGGTGCTCGGCTGCCTCGGCCTGCTATTCCCGAGTGCCGTGGGTCGCGTTCTTGGCCTCGAGCCGGATAAACCGCTTGGTATCTCTGAGTTTCGTGCGACCTACGGCGGGTTTTTTTTGTGCCTGGGGATTGGATGCTTGTTGGCTCAGTCCGTACCTGCCTTCACGGTTGTTGGAGCGGCTTGGTGCGCGGCTGCTTTGACTCGGATCGTGTCTTTTGTCGTCGATGGCAGCCGGACGTGGCAGAATCTTGCCGGAGTTGGATTTGAGGCGGGTATCGGGCTGGCAATGCTGGCCGCGCAGTTCTAATGGCGGCAAAGCTGCCAGAATCAAGCGATGGAGCGGACGCTCGATAGCCGCCGCTGATTGCCGATGTTCTGGTGAGGAGTGACACAATCGTGAGATCGGGTGCAGTGGGAATCTTGGAGCGTGGGTAATGGGTATGCCGTCGTTGCTCGAATCTCGGGAAAACATGCGATTCACTTCTTTTTTGGCGATCACGTTCCTGTCATGCCTGTCATGCCTGTCATGTGTGGCTCATGCAGGTGAGCCCGATCCTCAGGAGTTCGTCGCGCAGGTGCTGGAAACGGCTGGCGGCGAGGAGAAGCTGTTGAGGCTGTTTCGATTGCGGGAGCGACTGCTGGTCACGAAGACGCCAGCCGAGCCGGTGACGCAGGATGAGAAGGGCAATCGCACGTCAGTCGTGGAGGTCTCCGGTGACTGGTGG
>CANHYS010000132.1 GCA_947464585.1 Planctomycetaceae bacterium
CCCCCGTCGGGAGAGCACAGGCCCGTCGGCGGCGGGCTCAAGATACCCCTCCGCCTCGAGCGACCGCCACTGGTCCGCCCATTCTGCCAACGGATCGACGCCAAACTTGCGGGACAGCCGGCCCGTATCGAGCCGGCCCCGCTTCAGTCCGAGCACCAATTCGCGGATCAGCAATTCCCGCGAGGTCGGCGCGAGCCCGCGGTGGATGGGCAGCCGCCCCGCCTCGACCGCGGCCAGATAGTCGTCCCAGTGGGTGGCATTCTGGTAATGCACGCCAGAGAGGTGTCCGAAGCTCGCCACGCCGAGTGCTACCAGATCGCTCCCCTCCCAGAGCATGTCGCGGTAGTGGAAGTGCACGAGGGCGGGATCACGAACGAGCGTATAGCCGCTCGAAATCGAGTAGCCACGCTCGAGGCAGCGATCGAAGGCCCAGTCGACCCACGCCCGCTTCGTCGACCAGTCAGCCACCGGCGTCTGCCCGCCGCCATCGCGTGCGTCACGGACGAACACCGTGTTGAGCGGCAGCTCCATCTGGTAGATCGTGATGCTGTCGGGCTCGAGCGTCAGCGTCTTCTCGACGGTACGCTGCCAGGAGTCGAATGTCTCGCCCACCATGCCGGCGATGAGATCGACGTTGGTGTTGGGGAAATCTGCGGCCTTGATCCAGTCCCAGGCCCGCAGAATCTCGGCGGAGAGGTGGGCCCGGCCGTTGGCCTCGAGCACATCATCGGCGAAGTTCTCGACGCCGAGCGAAATCCGTGTCATGCCGAGCGACTTGAGCGCCGCCACCTTCGGCTCGGAGAGCGTGCCCGGCTCGCACTCGAACGTCACCTCCTCGGCGTGCTGCCAGCCGAAACTCTCGTGCAGGCCGGCGACCAGCCGTTCCAGCTGCTTCACGCTGAGAAACGACGGCGTGCCACCGCCGAAGTAGACGTAGCGGAGCGGCCGGCCGCGGACCGCGGGCGTGGCGGCTGCGAGCGCTGCCTCGCGGGCGATCGCCAGGGAATACCGCTCCACGTCGGCAGCGGCGACGTCGGTGTAGACGCGGAAGTAGCAGAACTTGCATCGCTTCCGGCAAAACGGAATGTGCAGGTAGAGGCCCAGGGGCACCGCTGGCCGCTCGGTCCGCGGCTCGGCGTCGAAGGCTGAGAGCACCTCCGGCACCGCGGCCTCGGTCCACCGCGAAAAGGGTGGATAGTTGGCGACGAAATAGCTGCCCGGCTCGGTCGCGTTGCTCAAGAGGGGTTCTCTTGTGGTTTGGAAAACCGGCTCATGCGCGGTTCTCTTTCAATCATCAGGCAATCGTCTCGCGTTCATCAGGCAAGCCCGCGGGCCGCGAGCAGGTCGTCGAAGTCGCGGAGGTGGTAGGCGACCTTCGCTGTATCGAGCACCCGGCAGAGCGACCGCAGGGCGATCCCCATGCCGTCGGGGCCACTCGTACCGCCGAATTGGCCACCACCACGCACGTGGGGCTCCAGATCGAGAAATACGCCTGGAATCCCGCGGCGTTCCAGCTTCTTCGTGAGCGAGGGGAGCATGGTCTTGAGATCGGCGAGGATCCGTTCGTGGCCGCCCGCCCCGCGGTCGGACGGCACGAAGTTGTCGAGCATGTGCTCGTCGACATGCTTGCCGCGCACCTTGCCCGACACCTTGCGATAGTCCTTGATGTGCACCCAGCCAAGGCCCGGCTTCATCGCCTCCCACTGGGCATAGACCTGGGCCGTGGAGAAGCCCTGCACGATCAGGTTGGCGGCGTCAAACACGAGCACGAGGCCCGGATGGTTGACCTTCCTGTGGATCTCCGCGAGCAGGTCGCCCGACTGACCGACGAGGTTGGCCTCGACCTCGAGGCCGAAGGTGAGGTCGGAGCGGTGGCAGGCCTCGGCGATCTGGCCGATGCGGTCCGCCGCCTCCTCCAGATACTCCTCGGGCTTCGCTCCCTTGGGCGGATAGAAGGAGAACCCACGGATGAGCTTGGTCTCGAAAGCATGGGCGAGTTCGCAGGCCTTGGCGACATCCTTGGCGAGATACTGCTTGAAGGGCACGTAGGCATTCTTCGTGCCGTCGGCCTTGTCGACGAGCTTGACCTTGCCGATCGGCGAGGCGATCGACGCCACGTTCAGGCCATACTCATCCTCGAGGTGTCGGAGTTTCTGGATTTCCGACAGCGACAGCTTCATCACGTTCTTCACGCCCTTGCCGACGTCGATGAACCGCAGGCTGTAATACTCGAGGCCGATGGCCGCGAGCGCCGTGAACTGCTCGACGGCCGTGAGGTGGAAGGCCGACTCGTCAGCGAGGGCAGAGAGCAGAACGCGGGCAGAAGACGTCGCAGGACGGGCCATGGTGGGCGGTGCCTCGTGGGATGGGTGATCCGATCCGACGATTGTGCATCCGCCGCATGGCAAAGGAAAGGGGCCGGGGGCCCGGGGCGTAGCCGCCGTCAGCGACCCGGAAAACGCAGACGCGGGTGTTGCCGCAGCACGTCGGCCGCCTCCGGCGTGATGCCGTCGGCCTTCCACAAGTCGACGTGGCCGTCGTGACGGATCAGTTGGCGGGCCATCTCGGCATCAAGGGACGTTATGCCGATGATGTAGAGCTGGCCGTGGTGCCCCGCGAGAACCCGCGACTGCGAAAGCGACATTCCGTCGACCCTGACCGCCAGACCACCCCGATGCGAGGCGATCACCTCCAAGGCACCCTCACCCCAATGGCGAACACCAGCGAGATTCAGCCACCCTCCATACGCGGCTAGGCTCGTGGCAGCAGACTTCGACAGGCTCTCGACGTCGTCGAGCACGAGCGAACCGCCACGGTGGCCGGCAAGGGCGGCGGCCACGCCGTCCGACAGGGAGTCGATGCCGGCGATCGTGAGCTCATCCCGCTGCGCTGCCAGCGCCCGGGCCACGTCCACATCGATCGTCTGCAACTCGAGCATGAGGTTGCTGATGGGCTCCGCGAGGATTGCGGCCGCCGCAGGCGTCAGGGCCCTGCAACTGACGGACAGGTAGCCGTTCTCGGGCGCGAGTTTGCGCGCGGCCTCGACGTCGATCAACTGCTCACGGGTTGAGGCCTGCGCCATGGCGACGGCCGGTCGCTCCTTCCGCTCGGGGACCGCGACCGACGGGCCGTCGTGCTGCCCCTCCACGACGAAAGACCTCATGGCGAGAGCCAGGAGCACCGACAGCGTGCCAGTGAGGAATGCGAACAGCACGCGGTGGCGGCGATACACCCTCACCAACCTGTCGACCGGCGAAGGGGCCCGGGCCAGCACGGGTTCCCCCTGCAGGTAACGCCCGATGTCTCGGGCCAGGTCGTGCGCCGATGCATAGCGGTGCTGCGGATTCTTCTGCAGGCATTTGTGGGCGATGAGCCCGACATCCCGGCCGATGGCACGATCGCGGGACGACAGCGACTGCGGCTCCTCGTCGAGCACCACGCGGGCGGCCTCGGCGAGCGCAGCCCGCCGCAGATCGAAGGGAGGGCGGCCGGTGAGCAGTTCGTAGAGAACCACGCCCAACGCATACACGTCGACCCGCACGTCAAGTTCACGGGAATCACCCCGAAACTGCTCGGGAGCCATGTATTGAATGGTGCCGATGAGCCTGCCGATGTCTTCGTGGGCCGTGGTGAGGATCGTGTCGCGATCAAGCTGCCGGGCCACGCCGAAGTCGATGATCTTTGGCTGCCCGTCTTCGGCCACGAGGATGTTGCCGGGCTTCAGGTCGCGGTGGAGGATGCCCCGGGAATGGGCGTGGCTGACCGCATCGCAGGCGTTCCGAAAGAGTTCCAGGCGTTCCCGTGTGTTCAAACCATGCTCATCGGCAAAGTCGGTAATGGTCTTCGCCCCGGCGATGTATTCCATCACGAAGTAGGGCGTCTCCGCGTTCACGGCGGAAAACGTGCCGAACGAGTGGATCTGGGCGATTCCCGGATGGTGGAGGCTGGCGAGTACCTGCGACTCCTGCTCGAATCGCCTCAGCGTGCCCGCCGAAAACATGCCCGGCCTGACGACCTTCACTGCCACAGGGCGATCGGGCCGCAGTTGCCGCCCCAGATAGACGCGGCCCATCCCCCCCTCGGCGATCAGGTGTTCCAGCCGCACGTCTCCCACGATCCTGCCGGCGAATGGATCTGCTCCGCGCCGACGTCCCCCTCGGGATCGCCCGAAGCCGAAGTCGGCATCGGCTCCCTCGAGCGGCCCCCGCTCATCTTGATCTGCGCTGCCGCAAGAAACGGGATCGGTCATCGCTGCACGTCATTCCGCAAATGATCCGGACGCTCGCCCGTGGTCAGGTCATACCGTAACTGTTTCCAGAACGGTTCCCAGACCGAGTGCCGGGAGCGGGAGTTGTGGAGGCCGGGGGGACGGCCTCCCCCGCGGGTTTGGGGCACAGGGTTGCCGCCCTGACACAGACGGTGGATCATCCCTTTCTGCCACGGCCAATCCGGCCCTCCCAACTCAAGGAAGCCCATGCCAAGGAAGCAGACCGCATGACTCAGGGCGGCAGCGACGCCACGGCACTGAACGACGCGATCGCTGGCTGCTTGGCCCGTCTGGCTGCAGGCGACCACCGCGCCCGCGAGGACATCCTCGAGGTCTGCATGGCCCGGCTCCATGTCATCGCCAGCCGGATGCTGGCCGACTTTCCGGTCGTCCGTCGATGGAACGACACGGGCGACATCCTGCAGGGGGGGCTCGTGCGGCTCCACCGGGCGCTGGCAGATGTCCAGCCGTCGACCCCCCGAGACCTGCTCGCCCTCGCCACCACGCAGATGCACCGCGAACTGATCGATCTGGCGAGAAAATACGCCGGGCCGCGGTCCCATGCTGCCCACCACGACACGAACTCGATCCGGGGTGAAGATCGTATTCATCAGAAGACCGATCTGGCCGCCGATGAGAATCCGGAACTGGATCGCTGGACGGCGTTTCACGACGTGGTTGAGGGGCTGCCCCCGGATGAGCGAGAAGTTTTCCGGCTGGTCTGGTACTTCGGCTGCGAGCAACAACAGGTGGCCGAGATGCTGAGCTGCTCGACCCGCACCGTCAAGCGACACTGGCAGGCCGCCCGGCAGGCTGTCGCGACCGCCCTCGGCGAACCTCCGGGGTGAGACGACTCTGAAAGCGAACGCCTTGGCTGCCGACCCTTACGCGCACCACCGACTCGGTCTGCATGGTCACTCCGCCAATGACACGGTGATAGCACCCTCTAGAACCACAATCTGTCGTTCGATCTCCTCGAGCGCTTTCGGCTGCAAAACCCACGTACCATCAACCAAGTCTAGATCGGGCATCTCCTTCGTGAGCTTCGCGAGATAATTCGTACTCGGCACGAAGAGCTGTCTTTCGAGCCAGGCTCGCATTTCCGGATCTTGTTCCAGTAACCACTCGAGGTTTCCGTTCTTCTTGGCCTGTGCGACCAGAGGGGGGTACCTTTGGTCGTTGGCCTTAGCGATCCCGTCGAGATACGCCTTGCAATCGAGCTTTGATGCGGCGTCTTCGAACAATTTGAGCATGGCCTGCTCGTCTCCAGACTTCGCCTTGATGCGAATGACCTTGATTTCCGTCAGCAGGGGCTTCGTGTCGACGTTCCACTCGACGAACGCGCGATAGCATTTTTCAAAGATCTCTGGACGCACCTCAAGCTTTCGGGGAGGCGATTCATTGGGAACGCCCTTTTGAGCAGGCGGGGCGGCGTTTGCCCCGGCAGCGGCTACCGCCGGCTGCGAATCCGTAGTCGGCGATGTTGGAGACACCGGCTGCACTAACTCCATGACATAGAGCCCTGCAAGCAGGATTCCGAAGATACCGATGACAACGGCCGGAACAGCAAATGGAGGCTGGTTCTGCATGACATGCTCCTTATGCCAGCACCGTGCCGCAGAACCTGCACTTCCGCGCGCCTTCGACCCTGACACCGCCGCAGTCGGGGCACTTCGGCCGCATGTCCTTGAGCATCGCCGTGACGATCCAGCCGACCGGTCCGAGCAGGAGTCCCCAGACGACTCCTGAGCCAGGACGTCCCCGCCATCGACCGATCAACCCGCCGATGCCAGCCTGCACGGCGAGCACCACCATCAACGCCTGAGGGTCCAAACGCGACCTCCATTTCCAGTCGCCCGGCGGCCATACGAGGCGTTCTGCCTCGTCTCAGCACCGGGTAGGGAGCGGGTCCGCAGTCGTCAGGCACGCTGCCTGAAACATCGGCCCGCTCTGGAAGCGAGCGAACGGGGCGGGAGGGGACACGACCGCGTGTCGGGGAATGCATCCGTGAGGGGCTGCCCATGCCCCGAGAGCCGGCGTTGCTGACCAGCGCAGGCAGGATGCCGGAGCGCAGTCAGCATCGAGCGAGCGAAGGCAGGATGCCGAAGCGAGCGTCCGG
>CANHYS010000133.1 GCA_947464585.1 Planctomycetaceae bacterium
AAGCGATCATCGCCTCGAAGTGGAAGGCCCATGAAAATGGTGCGACCGCAGTCGCTTATGCCGCCGATGGCCGACTGGTATCGGGCGGCCACGACGCATTCTTGCGTGTCTGGTCGGCGGATGGCACGAAGATCTGCGAGTCGAGCGGGCTAACCGGCTCGGCGTTTCGTGTGGCCTTCTCCCACGATGGAAAACAGGCACTCGCGGGCGACTGGTCCGGGGTCGTACGCGAGTTCGCGGCCGACACGGCCGTTCCCGCCGTGGAGCTCACGCCGGTTGCCCGATAACCAGGTCCCGATCTGCCGACACAAGGAAGACACGCACCATGACTCGCACCTCGAACGCAGTTCCCGCCATGTCGCGCCGGTCGTTCACCGCCGCGACGGCAGCCACACTCTCGGCGACGATGGTCCATTCGTCACTCGCCGCCACGGAGGAGACGCGGGAACTGCGGCTCGGGATCGTCGGCTGCGGCGGTCGTGGCAGCGGCGCCATCAACGACTCGCTTTCGATCAACTCCGGTGTGAGGCTCGTCGCCGCCGCCGACCTGTATGCTTCGAAATGTGAATCACTTTGGAAACGGATGCGCGAGGCCCATCCCGACAAGGTAGCCGCCAACGACACCATCCACGCCGGACTCGATGGCTACAAGCGGATACTTGACGACCCGAATGTGGACGTCGTCCTCATCACGACATCCCCCGGCTTTCGCCCGGGCTACGTCCGCGATGCCGTGGAGGCGGGCAAACATGTCTTCACCGAGAAGCCTGCGTGCGTCGATCCGGTCGGGTATCGCATCTGCCTCGCGGCCCACGATGCGGCTGTCGCCCGAGGCACGGCGATCGTGGCAGGCACGCAGTACCGTCGTCAGACGAATTATCTGGCGCCCGTCGAGCAGATCCGACAGGGCGCGATCGGTGACGTGATCAGCGCCACGGGCCGCTACTGCGGCGGCGGGGGCATCTGGTATCGCCCGCGAACCGAAGGCATGAGCGACGCGGAGTACCAGATGAACAACTGGTATCACTTCATCTGGCTCTCGGGGGATCACATCGTCGAGCAGGCGGTTCACACCATCGACACGATGAACTGGGTGATGGGAAATAGCCCCGTCTCCGCCTACGGCTCCGGCGGCCGGTTCACGCGGCCGGACGACAGCGAATTGTGGGACAACTTCGGTATCGACTACGAGTATCCCGACGGACGGCTCGTGTCGTTCATGTCTTGGCAGACTCCCGGAACCATGTCCGACGTGAGCAACGTCATCCATGGCTCGAAAGGGCAGTGCCACATCGCGGCTGGCAGTCACGGCTCGTGGATCGTCGATCGCACCGGCAAGCGGGTCTGGGAGGCGGAAGGAAAGATTTCCGATGCCTACAAGCAGGAGCATAAGGACCTGATCGATTCGATCCGGTCGGGCAAGCCCATCGTGGAACTGCGACAGATGGCAGACAGTTCGCTCGTCGCCGTGATGGGGCGAATGGCGGCATATACGGGCCAGAAAGTCACCTGGAAGTTCGTGGCCGAGGAATCGCAACTCGATCTCTTCCCCAAGAACCTCACATGGGACTCGTCCCTTCCGCCGCCGACGGTGGCCGTGCCGGGGCGGACCAAGCTCGTATAACGAAGAGAGCAAAAGCGGGACGGGAGCGATTTTCACCCCGGAGCGTAAGCGATGGGATCGTCTCACCAATCGCGACCGCATCCCCCGGCTTACGCCGGGGGCTTGTATGGGATCCGCATCCCCCGGCTTACGCCGGGGGCTTGTATGGGAACGTTTGGGACCGCAGTCGCATCTACCGGAAAGCCAGGCTCCCTGCGTACACTGTCAGGCCAGTCAGCCGCGGGCGCGGCCATGCCATGCGCCACAGATGTTCGGCTCGTGCTGTGAGCCTGACACTTTCCGGAAAAAAACCGCCCGATGAACCTCGCTGAACTCACCTGGCCCGAGATCGCCGCGCTCGCACCGCACACGCCCGTCGTCGTGCCGATCGCGGCCATGGAACAGCACGGAAGGCACCTGCCGCTGGCGACCGACAGCATGCTCTTAGGTGAGGTCGTCCGCCGCGTGGAGCCGCGGCTGCACAAGCAGGTGCTCTTCACGCCGCTCCAATGGCTCGGCAACTCCCACCACCACCTCGAATACGCCGGCACGCTCTCGGCCAGCCCGCGAACCTACCTCGACCTCGTCAACGACACGATCGAAAACCTGCTCACGCACGGCTTCCGTCGGATCCTGTTCTTGAACGGCCACGGCGGCAACATTACGCCGGGCAAGCAGGCGATCTTCGAGGCCCGCCAGCGGCACCGCTCCCGCACCGATCTGCTCCTGCTCTTCGCCAGCTACTGGGATTTCGCGAAGCCGGAGCAGGGCCGCGACGACCTCGTGCAGTCGGCGGTCGGCCATGCCTGCGAATGGGAGACGTCGATGATGCTCGCCATCCGGCCCGACCTCGTGAAGCCATATGCGTCACTCGAAAACCGTGACGTGGGCTACAGCTTCGAACCCGCCTACCGCGGCTGGATCACGCAGGAACGCCGGCCACACGCCGCCGACGCCCCAGGCCACCTTGGCGACCCGCAGCACGCCTCCGCCGAGAAGGGCGAATACCTGTTCACGGAATACGCAGCCGGTGTGGAGACTTTCCTCGGCAAGGTCGTCGCCTGGGACGGCCACTCGTGGGAGTTTCCCGCCCGCTGATCGGCCGAGAATCCTGCTCTACCGCGGCGGCTGCTGCAACTGCTGCACAAACGGCAGTCGCACGCCCTGCGCCCGATCGTAGCGGGCCTGCAGATCGGCGAACTGCGCCGGCGTGGGCTGCACGCCGTAGAGCTGACGGAACACGTCGGTCACGTAGAGATCCCGATTGGAACGCTGCCGTTCGAAGTATTCCGAACTGCTGAGGATGCCCGCCTGCACATCGGCAAGCGACTTCCCTTGCTGAAGGTCGGCCAGCCAGACCTCGGTCTCATAGGGCCGCGGCGGACGGCCAAGATAGGTTTGGATCCACTGCTGGATCTGGGTGCTGGGCACCACGGCCGTCGCCGGCGGCGCGGCCTGTCCAGCGAGCGTGAGATCGACCCGCTGCTCGCGATCGAGCGAGGCGAGCGTCACCGGCGAAGTGGTCTGCAACAGCACGCGGCCCGCATCCTCCACCCGCGCATCGATGGCGTAGCGGTGCTGCGGTGTGGCTGGTGGCGGATCAAGCCGATACGACACCGGAAATCCCCGGGCGGCCGGCAGTTGGCCCTGCGTCAGTGCCGCATCCCGCCACTGCGGCTCCGTGACGTCGAGCAGCCGCACCGTGATCACCGAGGTCGGCGGCACCTGCAGCCCCTGCGGCGCATTGAGCACGCCGTTGATGGCCCGGGACGCCGTGCCGAACTGAGCGGGAATGGTCACCAGCCCGCCGGTCCGTCCGTTGCGGACGAGCAGCGGCACCTGACCAGCGGCATTCACATGCTTGGCCACTTCGTCGCCCACGTCGTAGAGCCGGTCGCCGACCATCCCGACCTGATAGCCCGCGACGTTGATGATCGTGTCGCCCGCCTGCAGGCCCGAGGCCTGGGCCACCGAGCCTGGATTGACGCTGACGACCTCCACCCCCGTGGGTGTGTTTTTCGCCATGATGCCCAGCGGCAGCGGCGCGGGCCGCGGAGCAGCGGCGGCAACGGGAGCAGGAACGCCCCCCACCACGACACTGCCAGGATCCCGCGTGCGGACATCCTGCGCCATCGATCGCCCTGCTCCTGCACCACAGGCCAGGGCCAGGCACGCCAGCGAGACAATTGACCGGGCACCACAGAACCGCAACCGACGAACACTGAGACAAGTCATGCGTTCAACCCTGCTCCTGTTGAGCCTTGAAGAGTTCTGTCGTCCCGATCCCGTCGCTTCCGCTCAGGGCTTCCATTCATCCCGTCGCTTACGCTCAGGGCTTCCATGAACACGGTGCAACTACCTGGCCATGGACCAGCCGAGCAGATCCTTCTGAGCGTAGATTTCACCGCGAGAGAGCGGCAGCAGACCATCCTTGGCCACATCGAGCTGCCCCGAATAGCTGAGCACATACTCCATGAATTCCTTCAACTGCGGCGACATGGAACCATCCTTCGGTACGGCCACCGCCAGAAACAACGGCCGGCAATCGGGCGTGCGGTCCGACCCCACTACGGCGTCAGCCAGCGGCGCCGCATTGGCCGGGATCACCAGCGGCAGCCGCTTCACACCGGGCCAGTGCGCATGCTCATCGCCAACCAGACCCAGGCCTCCCTTGTCGGCAGCGACGGCCTCGGCCAGTTCGGCCTCCGTCTTATGTTCGGCGATCGCGAGCTGGCAGGAGGTCGCCCCGGTGAGCAGGCGGTCCATGTGCCAGCGTGTGCCAGAGCCCAAGGCACGGCCATGAACGCGAATGGGCACATCCTTCCAGTCGGTACTGCCGTTGAGGCGATCCCAGTGCGTCGCCGCCAGGGAGTCGGCGGTCGCGGCACCGTCCTTCGTGGCCGGCCGCAGAATGCCCGTCTCGGGCGACCAGGGCAGTTCGGCGATCGGATTGGAGGGATGCACGATCCACACAAGACGGTCGAACGCCGCGACCACCACAACCAGTCGCTTGTCGCTCTGCTTCTCCCACGCCGCTTTCTCGGCATCCGTCACGGGCCGGCTCAAAAGCGCGGCGTCGGCCTTGCCATCGAAAAGCGATTTCCAACCGGCCTCGGAGCTTCCGCTCTCAATCGAGCACTCGACATCGGGATGGAGACGATGAAACCCATGGGCCCAGTGCGCCGCCGCCTGTTGCAGCGTCGACGAACCGGCGAGGCGGACCGCGCCGGCAGGCGTATCCTTTGGGTGGTAGGCCATCGAAAGCAGGTCGGCCAACGGATTCGCGTTGGCCACGGGCACCGCCGCGGGCGGGTCCACGGCCTGCAGCTGCGCAAAACCGATCCCACCACCCACCACGAGCAGCCACGACACCGCCGCAAACAGCGGCCCAAAAACAGTCTTCATGCGAATGGTCTCCCAGGAGCCAGAAAGCTTAGGGAATCGCTCCAGCATCCGGGAAGCTCATTTTTCGCCGCGAAACAGTGGCGATCGACGTATTCGGCGAGCCCGTCTTACTGCACGACCGACTTGCTGCCTTCGGTGGAGCCGCCGATCGGAGCGCCCTCGGGCATCGGCCGGCAGGCCGTGGGAATGCCCAGTCGATGCAACTCCTCTCGGATCGTGCGGTAGGCGTCGAAGCTGTCGGGATAGCACCAGAGCGTGACCGTGGCATCGGGAGTCACGGCGGCAAGCACCTGCCGAAACCGCGAATGGGGCGAGAGCGCGACGTCTGTCGTCTCGCCGTTGCCCGAGCCTACCGGTCGCACCACCCATTCCCGCGACCGGATCAACACCTGCCCACGGGCCTGATCGACCTTGGCCTCGATCACGTAGTCGAGCGAAAAGCCCTGCACTGGGCCGACCGATTCGATCCGTGACGCCATTTCGGCGATCGAGCCGGAATGCCGCCGCGTCTGTGACTTTGCCAGTTCGAAGAGGTCCTCGATAGGGATGTACGCGATCCGCCCCTCTCCCAGATGGAAATGAAGCTCTTCGCCGTTCACGGTGCGACCTACCGGAGTCGGAAAAGCCAGCACTTCCTTCGTCGTGGCCGGCAGGTGCGCCAGCCCCTCCGCCTCGAGCGTGCACCGTTCGATCTCCGTCTCCAGTTCCCTGCGCCGCGCCGCCGCCTCGGCGGCCTTCACCTTGCCGGCATCGGTCTCCTGTTTGAGGCGGTCGACCTCGACCTTGGCCGCCGACACGGCCGTGGCGAGGTGCAGCCTCGCCTCGCCGGCAAAGGCGGCAGCTGTCGCCACCGTGCGGCCCTGCGCCGCCAGCTCCGCGACCTCGCTCTCCGCAAGGGCGACCGTTTGATCCAGCGTCTCCACCTCGCGCTCAAGCGAGGCCACGCGTTCACCGCGGGCCGGCATCGCGTCCATGATCACCTTCTTCGCCCGCCCACCCACCAGCATCACGAGGATGATGAGGATGCCGACGATGTTCGTGACAACGTCGAGGAACGAATCCTGACCGGCGGAGCTGATGTCTTCTGGCTTGGGACGCGGCATCGAACGGACTCCACTTCTCAGCGGCTGGGCACAGGTTTTTCAGCGGGCGGGCAGAGCCGCGGTGGTGCGGTTCACGGGGGGCAGGGGGCGAATCACGTCGCGGACATCGCTGGACCGCGTGTCGAGCCCGCTGTCAGCGAGCAGTCGCTCGAGATCCTCCCGCCGCGACCGGCCGTCGGCAGTCTCCGAAAGAACGAGTTGCGGCTTCCAATACATTCGATCACCCGCGATGCCCCACCGGTCGACCCGTGCATGGATGGCCGCGACAAG
>CANHYS010000134.1 GCA_947464585.1 Planctomycetaceae bacterium
GCCTCCCGCAGCGACCGGATCGCGAAATACAACCAGTTGCTGCGGATCCAGGAGTCGCTCGGCGACGGTGCGATCTACGCCGGCCGCGACGTGCAGGCCCGTTGGCCCGGCATCGCCTAAAGGCGGACGGTCCCACCACCATGACCGACGGTCCCGTCCATCCCATCCCGCTGGCTAGAAAGCTCGCGGCCGAGTTCTTCGGCACGTTCTGTCTCGTCCTGGTGGGCACCGGGGCGATTGTCGTCAACGACGTGTCGGGCGGCGGCGTGACGCCTGTAGGCATCGCACTCTGCTTTGGTTTCGTCGTCATGGCGATGATTCTGGCGTTGGGCGACGTGTCGGGGTCGCACATCAATCCAGCGGTCACCTGCGGCCTCTGCGCGGCGGGACGGTTTCCCGCGGGCCAGGTGATCCCCTACGTCATCAGCCAGTGTGCCGGGGCTATCGCGGCAAGCAGCGTGCTCCGACTGTGCTTTCAACAGCACGCCACACTCGGCGCCACGCTGCCGGCAGGGTCTGACATGCAGGCGTTCTGTTTCGAACTGCTCCTTACGGCGATCCTGATGTTCACGATCCTCAATGTGTCGGCCCGACCGCTGGTCCTGCTGCTCACGGTGGCCACTGCAGTGGGTGCGGTGATCGCCATGTCGGCCCTCTGGGCAGGGCCTGTCTGCGGCGCGTCGCTCAATCCCGCCCGTTCCCTGGCTCCCGCCCTGCTGACGGGCACCTACACTTCCCTGTGGCTGTATCTTGTCGCGCCCGTGTGCGGCGCCCTGGCCGGCGTCATAGCGTGGCGGGCCGTTCGCGGCTGAGCCAGCCGGAACAGGCGTTTTCCGAATCAGGCGTTTCCTGGAGTGGACGGTCATGGAGTCCCCCCCGCATCAGCCCTTTCGCCTCACCGACAGCCCATGGTTCTGGGGACTGGCGTTTTCGATGATGGCGCTCGTCGGCATCGGGCTCATCGCACGGAAGTTCGACGCGCGGCAGCGGCAGGTCGAGGGCCGGTTTCTGGGGAGGCAGCAGGCGGCGATCGAGCGATCGCGGCGGTCGGCCGGCCTGCCGCCGGTCGATCTGGCCGAGGAGGCCCACGACCGGGAGATCGCGCAGCCTCGTCGCATCGTGCCGCTCTGGACGCTCGCCACCGCCGCCGGTCTGGCCGCCATCGGCTCCGGCGTCATGCTCCATCGCGAATGGCGGTCTACCCGATGATGCTGCGGCGGCGGGAAACGTAGTCCCAGACGACGAAACGGTCCAGTTCCTTGCCGGCCGTGAAGAAGACGCGGCCCTTGGCCGTCTCAGCAAGCTTGTAGGCGAACTGGATGTCCTCCCGCGACTGCGACCAGCCCGAAAGCAGGAAGACATTCACGGTGATCCCCTCGCGGCGGCAGGCCTGGGCCTCGCGGAGCGTCGCCTCCTCGGTCCGCCGGTGCGGCGGATAGAGCAGGAAGAGCTGGCTCCCCTCGAAGTGCGCCGTCGGCAGGCCGTCGGTGATGATGATCACCTGCTTGTTGGGCGTGTCTTGCCTCGCCAGATGCTGCCGCGAGAGCTGGAGCGCGTGCTGGATGTTGGTGAAGTGAGGCGGGATGTCGGTCTCCGCGATGTTTGGATCGCTCATGTCGGCCCGCAGTCGAACGACCGAGTCGAAGATCGTGACCGGCTTCGGCATCAGCTTCACGATCTCGCCCGCGGGCCGCGGCTTCGCGACGGAATACATCTCGATGAACTGCAGGTAATCCCCCGGATACTCCTTCTGCACGAGCCCCTGCAGGGCGAGTGCCATCCGCTTCACGCTGACGTGCAAGCCGCCGTAGCGCATCGAGCCGCTCATGTCGAGCACGACCGTGGTGGCGCATTTTGGCGAATTGCGGGTGCGGTGCACCTCGATGTCGCGGGGCGTGAGTCTCAGCCCGCCGTTGGAACCAGCCGTGGCACCGCCAGGTTCACCCGCCTGCCGCAGCATCGCGTTGACGAGCGAGCCGGGGATGTCCATGTGGGCCACGGAGTCGCCGAATTCGTAGGGCCGCGTCGGCACCAGTTCCACCGCGCCGTCGCCGACAATCGCGCCCTGATGCCGGCCGGTCCGCGAGGGATCGAGCGCTGAAAAGATCTGCTCGAGGAGCTTGCCTTGAAACGTTCGCAACGCCTTGGGGGTGAGTTCGTACCCGCGCTTCGTCCGTTCGAGCCCCTGCTGGGCCGCCGCCTGCTCGACCAGTTCCTGCACCTGACGGCGGAGCATGTCGAGCTCGTCCATCTGCCCCTGTTCGAGAAACTGGCCCAGCGCCTCCATGTCGATCAGGCCGACGCGGGCGTTCTTCTTCGCCTCCTCGAGCTGCCGCAGCAGTTCGTCGATCGTCTCGAGTTCCTCCTTCACCTCCAGCGCCTCGGGCACCGAGAGTTTTTCCCTCCCGGTGAAGGTCCACTTCGCCGACAGTTCATCGACTTGGTAGGCCTCACCGAGGCGGTCGATCAGGCCGACGAGCTGCATGCCAAACCGGCTCTGGTCGTCGTCCTGCGCATACCAGAGCCGCTCGATCTGCCGGATCTGCTCCTCGCGGACAGCCCGCTGGAATGCGTCGCGATGCTTGGCGGGCGGCTGCACCTGCTGGGCCGCGGCATGGAAGGCCTTCCGCGCCTTCTTCCGCACGCTGTCGGCCTCGTAGCGTTCGAGGATCTTCCGCTTGCGGGCCTCGAGCTCCTCGATCATCCGGGCGAGCGAGGGCCCGAGCCCCCTGATCTGCTCCGGATCGAGCATGACTGCTTCGGCGAGCTGTTCCTCGGTCAGTTCGTCGATGTCGCCAAACTCGAGCATGTGCTCCATCGCGGGCGTGACGAGGTCGACCTGCGGCGGCCGCGGCGGCGGGATCCGCGCGGGGTCGTAGCGCTGGTAGCTGTGGACGATTCCGCCGAGTGTGTCGCGGTTGGGCATGGGTGAAGTGCTTTCGGAACGCGGTCTGCAAGGCCTTCATCAACGTTGTGGCGACGGTTCAGGGCTGCCCATGCCCCGTCGCCGGACGTTCGTTACGGCATCCTGCCTTCACTCACTCGATGCTGACTGCGCTCCGGCATCCTGCCTCCGCTTGTCAGCAACGCCGGCTCCCGGGACATGGGCAGCCCCTCACGGAATCCGCAGGGGGCATCAGGCGGGGAGCGAATTTACCTCATCCCTCCCGTGTCGTAGATCGTGCGGCCGTGGGACTGGAGCCGTGAGATGCGTTCGGTGGCGTAGAGGCCGGCGAGCACGAACTCGATGCAGCTGGCCCGCACGGCAGGGTCGGCCGAGACGTTCACTTCGAAGGCCTTTTCCCAGACTGCCGGCACCTCCCCAACTTTTTCCTGGTAGGTCGCCGACGGCACCATGTCGCCCACCTCGATCTTCACGCCCTGGGCAAACACCTTCGCGATCTCGTCGAGACCGTGCTTCTCCACGTGTTCCTCGAACACCGTCGCGATCGCCTCCGCGACGACGCTGTCGAGCACCTGCCGCTCGGTCATCTGGTGGCTACCCATCAGGTCGAGCTCCAGCTTGCCGAGGCTCGACGCGTAGAGATGGCCAAGGTCGCTGATTCTCGGCACGGCTGGCCGCTCGCCGAGCCGCACGGCCCGCTGCCGGGCGCTGGCGATCACCGTCTCGTAGTTGGCAATCGAGAAGCGGGCGCTCACCCCGGACTGCTGGTCGATGAACTTGCTCTTCCGTGCGGCGATCGTGATCTGCTCGAGGATCTCCTTCATGAAGGAGGGCACGGCGACGGGCCACTCGCCCCCCAGATCGACGCCGGCCTCCTGCTCCGCCACGCGGATGCCGAGGTCGCGATCGCGCGGGTAGTGCGTGTGGATCACGGAGCCGATGCGGTCCTTGAGCTGCGGAATCACCTTCCCCGAGCGGTTGTAGGTGGACGGGTTCGCCGAGAAGAGCAGCACGCAATCGATGTCGAACTTCACAGGATAGCCGCGGATCTGCACGTCGCGTTCCTCGAGGATGTTGAACATCCCGACCTGCACCAGTTCGTCGAGTTCGGGGAGTTCGTTCATGGCGAAGATGCCACGGTGCATCCGCGGGATGAGCCCGAGATGCAGCGCCTCCTCGCTCGCCATGCTCGTGCCGCCGGCCAGTTTGGCCGGGTCGATCTCGCCGATGATGTCGGCGAACTTCGTGCCCGGGGCCAGCCGCTCCGCGTAGCGATCATCCCGATGCCACCAGGCGATCGGCACCTCCCGTGGATCCCGGCCAGCCACCAGCCGGCGGCCGGCGGACGTGATCGGCGCATACGGGTCGTCGTGAAGTGGGATCGACGGATCGTCGAGATAGGGCAGATGCTCGTCGAGAAACCGCACGAGCAGACGCATCAGCCGGCTCTTCGCCTGCCCCTTCTCGCCGAGAAAGAGCATGTCGTGGCCGGCGAGCAGGGCGATGTTGATCTCGGGGATCACGGTGTCGTCGTAGCCGACGATGCCGGGAAAGAGTTCCTCGCCGTCGCGAAGACACCGCGTGAAGTTCGTGCGGAGTTCGTCTTTTACGGCGCGACTCTTCCAGCCGCTCGCGCGGAGGTCTGCAAGGGTGCGGGGAAGGGGGGGGTGTGGGTGCTGCGGTTGCGTCATCGGGCAAATTTTCCTTCTGAGGTTCGCCCTGATTGTAGGCGAGCCGACGCCCATGACGTGAGAAGACTGCCAAAGTTCGTCATCTCAGGGCCGCGGCACGGCCCGAGGGCAGATCCCGTCGCTGACGCTCAGGGCTTGTATGGGAGCGTCGAATACAAGCCCCCGGCGTGAGCCGGGGGATTGCGTCGGACGTGATCCCGTCGCTGACGCTCAGGGCTTGTATCGGAGCGTCGAATACAAGCCCCCGGCGTGAGCCGGGGGATACCCTGCTTCCCGTGCAGCAGGCCTAGGACGCCTGCTGTTGCTGCACCGGCAGGCGGATCGTGATCGCCGTGCCCTTGCCGGGAGCGCTCTCCACGCGGATTCTGCCGCGGTGGGCGTCCACGATCTCCTTGCAGGCCGACAGGCCGAGGCCCGTGCCCCCCTTGCCGGTCTCGTCGGGCCCCGACTTGGTCGAGAACCGTGGCTCGAAGATCCGCCGCATCACCTCGGGGGTCATGCCGCAGCCGGTGTCGCGAACCATCAGGTCAACCAGCCCGGAGGCTTCGTCGCACGACAGCCGGAGGATCAGGCGGCCGCCCCCAGCCATCGCCTGCCGGGCATTCACGAGCAGGTTCAAGAGCACCTGCTGGAGTTGTCCCGGGTTGCCCGACACCTTCGGCACCGGGGCGTATTCACGCTCCACCTGGACGCGGTATTTCATCAGCTCCCGCTCGAGCAGCACGAGCACGTCTTCGATCAACAGGTGGAGGTTCACCGGCTCGAACCTGGCGGAGCCGGATCGCGACATGCCGAGCACGCTGGCGGTGATCTTCGCAGCCCGGGTGCCCGCCGACAGGATGCGTTCGAGGGCCTTGTCACGGGTCGGCTGGTCTCGATGGCGGAGCCCCATCTTGGCGTAGTTGAGGATCGTCGTCAGGGCGTTGTTGAACTCGTGCGTGGTGGTGCCCAGAAGCTCGCCCAGGCCGGCCAACTTGCGGGCCTCGAGGACCTGCCGGCGGAGTTCAGCGACCTCGGCGGCATGCCGCAGGCGGGCGACCTCCAGCTGTCGCTGCAGGACCGTGGCCTCGTCGATGCGGCTGGAGGAAACGGCACCGTGGGCTGCGTGCGCAGGCTGCGGCGTCGGGCCTGCCGTCGGCCGCTCGAATGCCCCAGATGATTGGTCTGTCAGATGCACGATCCCTCCCCACCACTCCTACCGACCGCGGCCCTCGCCGCCTTGCAATTCCGATAGCCGTCGCCCCAACCGCACACCCTCCGCGACAGGCAGGGACGGGGTAATCGGGGGTTTTTGCCCCCATCCCTCACCCCAACCCCCTGGCAGGCAAGCAGTTGCGTGGCCTCGTGGCGTATCGACCTTCTGGCCTTGCCGACGGTAGAATTCAATCGCTCGCATCTTTTGAACCACTCGACCGTTCAAGTGTCGGTTAGTCCGTCAATCCTCCGCACCTTCCCTGCGCCATCCCTTCCTGCCACTTTGGAGCGGCCCATGCCCCGCGCACGCAGACTCGCCGACTCTCCTACGATCATGGTCGGCCGCCCTCATGGCTTTACGCTCGTCGAATTGCTGGTGGTGATCGCCATCATCGGAATGCTGTTGGGACTGCTGCTCCCGGCGGTGCAGTCGGCCCGCGAGGCGGGTCGGCGGATCACCTGCAAGTCGAACCTCAAGCAGATCGGGGTCGCCTTCCAGACCTACATGGATCGCACCAAAAGCGCGAGGTTTCCCGTGGCGGCGATCATGCCGAGCATGGAGCCGAC
>CANHYS010000135.1 GCA_947464585.1 Planctomycetaceae bacterium
TGCCGCCGTGAGATCGTGACGGCGTCGTTCGGCGATTCGTTTCACGACGCCTACCAGCGGATGCAGGCGGCCGATCTGCGTGCGATTCCCGTCGTGGACGACCGCCGCAAGGTGGTGGGCGTGCTTTCCGTTCTCCACCTCATGGACCTCTTCTTCCGTGACGAAGGCGACCCGCTCAAGCTGCGGACGGTGACGACCTGCCTGCAGAAGATCCACGACGTGCTCGGCGGCAGCTTTCAGCACGTGCTCGATCCGCAGCAGCGAGATCAACTGCTGGTGATGGTGGGCGCCATGAGCGCCGAGGGCTTCACCGACCGGATGCACAAGTTTCCGGCGGACCGGTTGATCGTGGTCTGCGGTGACCGGCCCACGATCCAGCTCCCGGCGATCGAGCACGGCGTGCGGCTGTTGGTGATCACGGGCGGCTTCTCGCTGTCCGCGGGGCTCGCGGAATTGGCCAAGATCCGCAACGTGTCGGTGATTCTCAGCCCCTTCGACACGCTCAACACCGCGCTGCGGATCAAGTCGTCGCAGTTCATCGATCCGGTGGTCGACACCGACGTCATCACGGTGCCGGGCAAGGCGAGCGTCGTCGAGGCTCGGACGATCGTGGAGCGTTCACCGCAGCCGGTGTTTCCCGTGGTGTCTGACGACGGGGAACTGGTGGGTTTGTCGTTCAAGTCGGATCTCATCAATCCGCCGAAGCCGCGGCTCGTGCTCGTGGACCACAATGAACTGGGCCAGGCCGTGAGCGGGGCTGATGAGGCGGAGATCGTCGAGGTGCTCGATCACCACCGGCTGGGTGGGGGGCTGAAGTCGACGCAGCCGATCCGGTTCATCAACGAACCGGTGGGCTCGACCTGCACCCTGGTGGCCAGGCAATTTCGAGCCGCGGGGATCGTGCCGCGGCCCGGGATCGCCCTCTGCATGGCGTCGGGGATCATCTCCGACACGCTTTTCCTGAGGTCGCCCACGACCACCGACACCGACCGTGAGATCCTCGTCTGGCTGCGGACCATGTGCACCGTCGACCTCGATCAATATGCTCGCGAGTTCTTCGAGATCGGCTCGGCGCTGCGGTCGAGCAAGCCGTCCGACGTGATCAGCGAGGACTGCAAGGAGTTTACGGAGCATGGGGTACGATTCTCGATCTCGCAGATCGAGGAGACTGGTTTCGACCTCTTCTGGGAGCGGAAGGATGAACTGCGGGCGGCGTTGGAGGAGTTTGCCGTCGTGCACAGGCTCGACTTCTCGGCGCTCCTGGTGACCGACGTGGTGAGCAACGGCTCGCTGCTGCTCCTCTCCCGGGAGAGCGAGGAGTGGGAGGACATCAACTACCCGCGTCTCGACCGCGGCCTCTATTCCCTCAAGAACGTGGTCAGTCGCAAGAAGCAGCTCCTGCCGCTGTTGTCACAGCTGATCGCGACGGCACACGCCTAGTCCGCGACATTCGACGTACGTCGAGTGGCCCAAACCGCCGGGTGCGGTGAAAGCCTCCGACTTGAAGCGAGCATACGCTGACTCGCTTCGGCTTCCCCCGACACCCGGCTCCCGGAATGTCGGGCAAGTGTGATCAATCTTTCCCGGATTCACTTGAACCATCGCCCCCGATCGGCGCTGGTGTCTCGCGGGCGTATTGCTGCCACGCCTCGTCGATCGCCGCGGCTCGTTCGTCGCCAGTGTGCAACAGGATGCGGTGATGCAGTCGTAGCACATCGCCTGGCGCGAGCGTGGTCGAGGCATCGGCCAGGTTGGCGTCGAAGGCTTTGCTGGCGAAGGGGTTGGCCGCGAACAGGCCGTAGGTGCGGACGTGCCACCGCGTGGGATGACGGTAGCTGTTCGGATGGTTCAGGATCGCGACCCCGAGGTGTTCTTCTCCAGCGGGACCGTGGTAGTCGCACCACCGCGCAGGCTTGCTCCAGGCATCCGCGTCGACCTGTCCTTCGCTGTTGACGATCTTGCCGCCCAGCTTGGAGTCGACCGCCATGCTCGTCGGCACCCGCACGTACAGACCGGCATCCTTCTTGTCGCCGATGTGCGCCGGACCGGCATCTTGGGCCGGCCGAAGTTCCTGGTCGATGTCGATCGTCCGCTTCGCCTTGTCCACGCGGAAGGTGAGGCGGCGACGCTCGGTGACGACCGGCTTGCCGGCCGGGTCGAGATGATCGCAGATCTCCTCGATGACCGCTCGCTCCCCGTCGACGGCAACCAGGGAAAAGTCGCGATGGACGATGCGGCCCAGGCTCGCCACCTTGGGGCTGTCGTCCGGTTCCTTGGCAAACGTGGCCCGGTCGTGCCAACTGTTGGAGCCCGCCATGTGCTCGTGGGCGAAGGTGATGCCGCGGTGGTGCGGGTGATCCCGCTGAGCGGCCGGTTCATCCGGCAGCTCCTGCATCGGGTAGGCCCGGGTCATCGCCTTGCCGGTTGGACCGATCACAGGCCACAGATAGGGCTTGTTGGCTTGGTCGATCACATAGGCCGCGAACGGCCCGCCATCGACCTCGACACGAATGCCATGCCGGTCCTGCCGGAGCGCCAGTCCATGAGGCTCGGTGGCCAACACCGGGCTGACCGTGCCGAACAGACTCCAGCCGAGCAGACCACAGCCCAGCAGACCACAGCAGAGCAGGGCGAGCCGGCGGGTGGTCGCAGCAGCCCGAGGAAGTCTCCACACAGCGGTCATCATTTCCACAGACTCCAGTGAAGCGGGGCATCGTGACGGCATTGGCCGGTGCCATCATCATGACCGAAAAAAGCCGGCAGGGAAGCCTGTGTGGATCGCCACGCCGTGCAGCGGGCGGCTATGCTATCGCTTCTGTGGAAGGCGGGCTCGTGTCGAGATTCCGCAGTGAGCTCTGGGCATCCGAAGGACGGGAGAACATTGATGCGGGCAGCCATCATCGGCATCGGGGCGATCGCGAAGATGCACGCGCGGGCCCTCGGCGACATCGACGGCGTTGAACTCGTGGCGGCAACCTGCCGCACCGAGGAGAAGGGACGGGCGTTCGGGCAGGAGTTCGGCTGCACCTGGTATGCCGATGCCGACTCCATGCTCAAGGCGGAGCGGCCCGATTTCGTCACGGTGGCCACCCCATCCGGCGCGCACCTCGACGCCGTGCTCGCTGCCGCCCGGCACGGCGTGCACGTGATCTGCGAGAAGCCGCTCGAGATCTCGCTCGAACGGATCGACGAGATGCTGATCGCGACGAGGCAGGCCGGCATCACGCTCGGTGCCATCTTCCCGCAACGGTTCAATCCCGTGGTGCAGACGGTGCACGAGGCCGCGGCGGCCGGCCGCTTCGGCCCGCTGGCGATCGCCGCCAGCTACGTGCCGTGGTGGCGGGACGACGCCTACTACGGCCCGGGCCGCTGGCAGGGCACCAAGGCGCTCGATGGCGGCGGTGCCGTCATGAACCAGTCGATCCACGGCGTCGACGCGGTGCAGTGGATCGCCGGTGCCTCGATGCCCGAACTCGCGCCGGGCGAGAATCCGGTCGAGAGTGTCGTGGCGTTGACTGCCGTGCGCTCGCACGACGTGAAGCGGTTGGAGGTGGAGGATACCTGCGTGGCGATCCTGCGATTCAAGAACGGCGGACTCGGGCAGTTGCTGGCTGCAACGAGCCTCTATCCGGGGCAACTGCGACGGTTTCTCTTCGGGGGCCGCGACGGCACCGCGGAGATCCTGGAGGAACAGCTGACCACCTGGCGGTTTCGCGAGGAGGCGGCTGCCGACGCGGCCACGCGGGAACGGTTCGGCGGGGCGAGTGGCACGTCGGGAGGCGCCGCGGATCCGATGGCGATCAACTACTCCTGCCACACCCGCAACTTCGAGGACTTCATCACCGCCCTCAGATCCGGTCGGGCTCCCGCGCTCGACGGTCTCGAGGGCCGCAAGGCGGTGGCGATCGTGGAAGCCTGCTATGAGTCGGCTCGCACCGGACGGTCCGCGGCGGTCCGCGAGTCACCCCGATGACCAGGCCGTTTCCCTCGGGGCCGGTAAAGCTCGACGACTGTGCGCGGCATGGAGCAGGGCCGCATGCGGCGATGGGAGCCACGCCGGAACTGTTCGTGGTGGAGGGAGAGTCGGCGGCGCTGGCGGTGACGCGGGTCCGCGATGCTACGAACCAGGCGGTGCTCGCGATGCAGGGCAAGCCGCTCAATGCCATCAAGGCGACAGAGAAGAAACTGGCGGCGCACCCGCTCTTCACGGCGCTGACAGACAGCCTCGGCACAGGCCGGGGCGACGTGTTCGATCTGGCAAGGCTCCGGTATGCGCGGGTGCTCTTGCTGATGGATCCCGATGCCGACGGCATCCACTGTGGCGTGCTGATGCTGATGTTCTTCCACCGTTGGATGCGGCCGCTGCTCGACGCCGGCCATGTCGAGATCGTTCGGCCGCCGTGGGGCGAGGTGGTGCCGGCGGACGGCGGGCCACCGCGGCATGCCTGCTCCGAGGAGGAGTTTCAGGCCGTTTCCGATGCTGTCCGTGCACGGGGGCCGGCGACAGCCCGGCGGTTTCGGGGGCTGGCGGCCATCGAGCCGCAGTTGTTGCTCGAGACCTGCATCGCCCCGGCCACGCGGCGGACCGATCGGATCAGCACTGCCGAGGCCGCGGCGATGATCGAGGTGTTTGGGTCGCTCGACGGCTTGTGAGCGGTCGTGCGGCGGGCGCGTCTACGGGCTGTTGGTCAACGGACGGCCGACGAGGCCTGCGTCGGTCGCCTGGACGAGCAGGTAGGTGTTGCGGCCATCGGACACCGTGACGGTCTGGGGAACGGGCTGGCCGAATGGCCGTCCCTGGCGATCGAGTGGCCGCAGTTGGAGCGTGTGTGTGCCGACGGGCAATTCCAGTCGCATCGTCTGGATGCGGTCGGGCAGGAGGCTCCAGCATCTCGTGTCGGCGTTTTCTGTTGCCTCCCAGGCAATGCCCGCCACGTCGAGGGCCAGCGACGGCAGCCCATCCCGCATGCCAAGCCCCTGCTTGACGCCGTAGATCGTTCCTTTTTTGACGGCGCGGCGGGCCACGGCCCGTGCGAGGGCATACGGCAGCACCGCCTCCTGCTGCCGGAGGGCCATCTGCGAGATGTCGGTGATCGTTTCCGTCTGCCCCGCCGCCCAGTCGCCCACCGCCACCTGCACGCTCCCGACGGCGCCCGGCGCCGCGACGATGCGCGGCACCTTGATCGGCGCGACCGTGGGCGGGAGGGTGGTTCCGAGTTGCGTGCTCAGGACCTGATCGGCGATCAGGAGCGACGTGCTCGTCGGCATCTCCTCCACCTCCGCCTTGAACGGCCCGTGGCCGACCATCGCAAAGACGTGCACCACCCCGTGGCCACGGTTTGAGTGGCTGCCGCCTGCGGCCCGCGCACGATGGACTCGGCCCGGCCCGAATTCGGGCTGCCAGTCGACTACCATCTGGAAATTCCTCGCGGCGTCGTCGTAGTCGCGGTGGGTCTCCTCGCGGATGATGCCGCGGAGGTAGGGAGCGAGGGCGACCTGCTGATAGGCGGCCTTGGGGTTCGTTCCGTCGGGCCTGGCTGCGTCTGCCACGATGCGCTGCTGTTTGTCGACCACCTGCAGGCTGTAGGCCTCGGCATCGTCGCCATCCTGCACGAGATTCGCGAGGGCGAGCATCGCCCGCAGCAGCACCTTCTCGTAGTCTTCGCCGTGGTAGGCCTTGGCCCCGTCGTCGCTGAGCATGCTCCACGTGTTCTCGGCTGGGCTCTCCTCCTCGAGATGGTCGAAGCTGTCGCGAACCCGCCGCAGCATCCGTTCGGCATCGGCGGGGCGGCCGTCGGCGAGCGTGACCATGGCCCGGTCGAGCAGCAGCAGGTCTTCCTCGCCCGACTGCTGTTCAAGTTCGTGGGCGATCAGCCGGTCGGCCTCGGCGACGTCACCCCGCTGAAACGCCGCCCGCACAGGCTGCAGGCGGATCATGTGTGTCGCGCAGCCCGTCAGGGTGATCAGGGAGAGCAGGAGCAGCAGACTGGTATGAAGCCGGTGGGATTGCAGCCGGTGGGGTTGCAGCCGCCGGAACGGCAGAAGTCTCGTCGCGGGGGCGAGGATACGCCCAATGCTCCTCGAGCTTCCGCCGATTCCGGCTTCCCCTTGGGTGCGCCAGCAAAGACCTGCATGGCAGGATGCCATGCGCAGCACCAGCAATCGGAGATTGCCAAGAAAAAACAGCACGAAGCTGTGTTTTTCGTGAAGCAAGAACGGCAGAAGTCTCGTCGCGGGGGCGAGGATACGCCCAATGCTCCTCGAGCTTCCGCCGATTCCGGCTTCCCCTTGGGTGCGCCAGCAAAGACCTGCATGGCAGGATGCCATGCGCAGCACCAGCAA
>CANHYS010000136.1 GCA_947464585.1 Planctomycetaceae bacterium
GAAGGCGGCGTTGCGTTCAAGGAGACGGCGGTAGGCGTCGGAGTGAACGCGGATGCGGGCGATGAGTTCGACCTGATCGGGCAACTTGACCAGATAGTCGTTGGCCCCCGCTTCGAGCAGCCGTGCCTTGACCATCGGCTCTTCCTGGGCTGAGAGCATGATCACGGGCACGTCAGCAGTCGCTGGCAGGCCGCGAAACTTCTGCACCATGTCGAGCCCGTCGATGCCGGGCATGACGAGATCCTGCAGGATCACGGTCGGCTGGAAGGCATCAGCCGCCGCCAGCGCCTCGTTCGACTGCTGGCAGAATTCGTAGGCGATGTCCGACTGGCCGGAGAGGAGGCGGCGGACCGCGGCGCCGATCATGGCCTGATCATCGATGAGCAGCACGCGATGCCCGGTCGGGTCGGAAGACGACGGAACGACAGGATCACGCATGCTTTTGGATCGATATGGTCGCGGAGTGAAGATCAGCCCGCCCACCGGCAGCGTCTGCAAGGCCAGCCCACCGGCAGCGCTTGCACAGCAAGCCCCCCGGCGCGTGAGGCAAGCCCACCGGCGCCGCAAGGCCAGCCCATCGGCACCGCCTGCAAGGCCAGCCCATCGGCACCGCCTGCAAGGCCAGCCCCCCGGCGCGTGAGGGATAAAAACTGGGGAACTAGGATTCGAACCTAGACTAACTGGTTCAGAGCCAGTCGTGCTACCGTTACACCATTCCCCATCGGAGGGGTCCCTGCCGGCCGGGCTCGCTCGCCCAACAACACGGATCGAGACGATCCGGGTATGCTGTCCGCCAGCCAACAGCGAAAAGATTACTCGGCAGACTTGGGGCTGGCAATTCCGAGTGCCGCTTTCCGCGGGCTGTGCACCAGAGCGAGCAGGCCGTGGCGTTTCTCGAACTGAAATCCGGACCCCGTAGCGGCGAACGCGTTTCCCTCAGCGCTGGCAGGGTCGTCATTGGCCGCCATCCGGCCTGCGACATCGTGATCGACGCCTCGGCAGTGAGTCGCCAGCACGCGGCCGTCACGATCCACGACGGACACGCCACCATCGAGGACCTCCGCAGTCGCAACGGCACCCTGTACAACGGCAGGGTGCTCGCCGCGCCACACCAGCTCGCGGATGGCGACCAGATCCAGATCTGCGAACAGTTGCTCGTGTTTGTCTCCGGCGACCGCCCGTCGAGGATTCAAACGTCGGCGGAATCGAGTTCGATTTTCGGGTCGCAAACCTCGCTCTTCGACGAGGTCGTCGAGGAGGGTGACCACGATTCCATCATCGTGTCGCAGCTGGCCATCGGCGAGCCAGCGGTCGATGTGGCGATCGGTGAGCACGCAGAGGCCAAGCTGCGGGCCGTGATCGGGCTCAATCGTGCCATCGGCGCGTCGCTGTCCCTCGACGAAGTGTTGCCACGGCTGCTTGACGGGTTGTTCGATGTGTTCCCTCAAGCCGAACGGGGCTTCGTGCTCCTGAGAGATCCTTCCTCGCGACGGCTGCTGTTGCGGGCCCGGAAGACCCGAGGTCAGGTTCAGGCCGGTCCGCTCCGCCTCAGCCTCTCGCTGATCGACCGGGTTGTGCAGTCGCGGCAGGCGATCCTCTCGGCCGACGCGGCCACCGACAGCCGCTTCAATGCAAGCGAGAGCATCGTCGACTGTCGGATCCGCTCCGTGATGTGCGTGCCGTTTTTGGGTGTCGACGGCCATGTGCTCGGTGTGATCCATGTCGATTCACGCGACGTTCTCAACGGCTTCGATCAGGCCGACCTTCAGGTGCTCGCAGGCATCGCCGGTCAGGCGGCGCAGGCGGTTGAGCAGGCCGTCGCCCATGACCGCCGTGTTCAGCAGGAACAGATCAAACGCGATCTGGAACTGGCCCACCGCGTGCAGCAGGGATTGCTGCCGACAAAGCCGCCGGAGATCGAAGGCTACGAGGTGTTCGACTACTACGAACCGGCGCAGCACGTGGGTGGAGACTTTTTCGCCTACGTACCGCTGTCGGAGGGGCGACTCGCGTTCGTGCTGGCCGATGTCTCCGGGAAGGGTGTATCTGCGGCCCTCGTGATGGCGGCGCTCTCGGCCGACGTGCGGTACTGTCTCGCAAGCGAACGCGACCTTGCCAAGGCCGTGTCGTTGATCAATGAAAGTTTCCTGCGCGGAGGCTGGGACGATCGGTTCGCGAGCATGGTGGTCGCCGTGCTCGATCCGCGGTCGCACCATGTCACCCTGGTGAGCGCGGGCCATTTGCCGGTCTTCCTCCGCGAGGCGTCGGGACGAGTCCAGACGGTCGGCACCGACCTGGGCTGCCTGCCTCTCGGCCTCGATGCCACCCGCGGGTATCGGGCGTGTGAACTGGATCTCGCTGCAGGCAGCACGCTCGTTTTCTACACTGATGGGATCAGCGAGGCCATGGATCACGAACAGCGGCTCTACGGTCTGGAGCGGATGGAGAAGGTGCTGACGCAAAAGGGCGGCGGGGCCGGCGAATTGGGCCGTCGGCTGCTTGCAGACGTGGAGCGACACTCGGCCGGTCAGATCCGCAGTGACGACATGTGCCTGGTATGCGTCGGTCGGCTGGCCGCCGCCCGGGCACCGGCAGAGTCTGCCCAGAGTCCGAGAGCCGCCCGGGGCGGGGCTTCCGTGAAGCCCAAGGCCTGAGCATCCGATACCACTGGCATACGCGGTGCGGCCCGAACGGCCATGCTGCCGCGGTGACGTTTCGAGTATTGGCGAATCCGGGGGAGCGAGGGAGAACCGACCATGAGCTTTTTTCAATGGCTGCGGGAAGGTGTGCGGCAGGCGGTTGTGCTGGGACTGGCCGACGCGGTAGAGGATGTCGGCACGCGGAATCAGGGGGACGACCTCGGTCCGGCGTTGGCCCAGTCGCTCCGCGAACGGCTCACCATCCACCGGGATGCCCCGCAGGAACCGACGGTGCTTGAATCGAAGGCATCGCCGATCGCTGCCACGTCGGGCCGCCGCCGTCTTGGCCGTTCGCTCGACCATGCACGCGACGGGCTCCGCAAGGCTGCCTGAGCGGCGTCGCGTCGTGAACTCGACGCTCGCGGCCGGCTGCCGCGGCAGTTCGCGGCCGGTCAGCCCAACGCGGGGAGTGGGGCCTTGGGTTCGATCGGCAGCGTGACGGTGACCGTCGTCCCGCTGCCGGGGCTACTCGCGATAAGCGGCTCGCCACCCAGCAGCCAGGCCCGTTGGCGGATGCCCTCGATGCCGAAGCGGTCGTCGGCGATCCTGAGGGAATCGAAGCCGATGCCGTCGTCCTGCACGACGATCCGAACGGCGTTGTCACCATGCTGTTCGAGTCGCACGCTCGCGTTTCCGGCGCGGGCGTGCTGGCGGATGTTCGACAACGATTCCTGCACGATGCGGAAGATCGTTGTTTCCACATCGGGAGGCAGTCGCCGGGCCGGCAACTGGTGGGTGAATTCGACCCGTGCAACTTCGGTTCGGGCATCGGCCACCAGCGTTTCGACGGCGTCGATGATCCCCAACTCGTCGAGTGCCGGCGGACGGAGGCCGCTGATCAGCCGCCGCGCCTCGTCTGCCGCCGCCCGCAGGAGACGCAAACCTTCGCCAAGCTCACGGTTTTTGGACGAGCCACCCAGGCCATGTTCGCAGGCCTCCAGTTGCATCATCGCCCCGGCGAGATATTGGGCGAGTCCGTCGTGAATCTCGTAGGAGACGAGCTGCCGCTCGCGTTCCTGGATCGTGAGCAGCCGCCGCAGGAGGTTTCGCTCGTGCTGCAGCGACTTCTCCGAGGTCTTGAGCGGGAGGATGTTTTCGCAGCACACGAGAATGGCCGCCGTGCGACCATCGACGAGCACCGGTCCCAGCCGCAGCGAGAAATAATTGAGGCCGCCATCCAGCCGTCGCACGGATGTCTCGACGATCTGCTCACTCCCCGTTGCAAACACCTCTTCGATCACCCGATACAGGTGCTCGGTCGACTCCGGCATGGTGAAGTCGAGCATGCTGCGGCCGATCACCTGCTCGGGCGACCAGCCGTCATCGACGCGGTTGCAGAAGCGGATCGCGCCGGTTCGATCGACGACGGCGATGTAGTTGCTCGAGATGCGGCAGACCGCCTGCCAGAGCGCGGCGGTGTCGATCCGGGAGACATCCGCGGTGTCGACACCCTGTGCAGGGGCCAGCGCCGCTGGCTGCTCGGCTATGTGTCGCTTGCCCTGTGGCATCGGATGGTCCCCCTGCAATGTCAGCGTTTCGGCCGCGGAATCCGCCCATTGAACGAACCACCGGCAGAACCGCCCTTCGCTCCCCTGCCCCGGCCACGTGGCCCACCGCGGCCGGGCTTGGTTTTTCCGTCGCGCAGGGCGGCGATCTGATCGCGGAGCCGTGCGGCCCGTTCGAAATCGAGTTCGGCCGCCGCCTGCATCATCGCAGCCTCGAGTTCCTCGAGCAACTCGGCAGCGTGGCGCTGGGATTCCTCCCCCTGCCCCACCGCCTCGAACGCGACCGCCCGCGAGGCGGCCTCGGCTTCGATGCCAGCGCGGATTTCCTTGCGGATGGTGGTGGGGGTGATGCCATGGGCCGTGTTGTAGGCTTCCTGGAGGGCGCGGCGGCGGACGGTCTCGTCGACCGCCTGCCGCATCGACTCGGTGACCGTGTCGGCGTAGAGGATCACTCTGGCGTCGACGTTGCGCGCCGACCGGCCGATGGTCTGCATCAGCGACGTCTCGCTTCGCAGAAAGCCCTCCTTGTCGGCGTCGAGAATGGCGACGAGCGCCACCTCCGGCAGGTCGAGCCCCTCGCGGAGCAGGTTCACGCCCACCAGCACGTCGAACGCCCCCTCCCGCAGTGATTGCAGCAGTTCCACCCGCTCGAAGGCGTCGAGTTCGCTGTGGAGCCAGCGGCAGCGGACCTTCCGCTCCTGGAAGTAGGCCGACAGGTCTTCGGCAAGCTTCTTGGTCAGTGCCGTGACGAGAACACGGTTCCCTGCCGCCACCGTCTTTTCGATCTCCCCATGAAGATGCGTCACCTGCTGCTTGGCCGTCACGATTTCGATCAACGGATCGAGCAGGCCGGTGGGCCGGATCACCTGTTCCACCACTTCGCCGCCGGTGCGATCGAGTTCCCACGTTCCAGGCGTGGCCGAGACATAGACGGTCTGGTCGAGCTTTTTTTCCCACTCATCGAACATCAGCGGACGGTTGTCGAGGGCGCAGGGCAGCCGAAATCCGTGCTCGACGAGCGTCAGCTTCCGGCTGCGATCACCCGCGTACATGCCGCGGACCTGTGGCACGGTGACATGGGATTCATCGACGAAGAAAAGAAACTCCTTCGGGAAGTAATTGAACAGCGTTTCGGGCGTGCTGCCGGGGGCCCGACCGCTCAGCGGCCGCGAGTAGTTTTCGATGCCGGGACAGAATCCCGCCTCCATCATCATCTCGATGTCGAACCGCGTTCGCGCCGAGAGCCGCTGTGCCTCGAGCAGTTTTCCCTGCGACTTCAGCTCCTCGAGTCTCGCCTCCAACTCCCGTTTGATCTCTCCGACCGCCGCGCGAATCCGGTCCTCCGGCATCACGAAGTGCCGGGCCGGATAGAAGTACGTTTCATCTTTCTTCGCGGCCACCTCGCCGCTGGTGGGATGCGTGATTGCGATCGATTCCACGCAGTCGCCCCAGAATTCGACGCGAGTGGCCAGTTCGTCGTACGGGGGCCAGATGTCGATCGTGTCGCCCCGCACGCGGAATTTCCCGCGTTCGAACGCGACGTCGTTTCGCTCGTATTGGATCGAAATGAGCTTCTCGAGCAGGCTGTCTCGCGTCAGCGTCATGCCGCTGGCCAGCCGGACGACCATCGCCCGGTAATCGTCGGGCGAGCCGAGGCCGTAGATGCACGACACGCTGGCCACCACGATCACGTCCCTGCGGCTCACCAGCGCGCTCGTCGCCGCCAGTCGGAGGCGGTCGATCTCCTTGTTGATCGCGGCATCCTTCTCGATGAAGATGTCGCGTTGCGGAATGTAGGCCTCGGGCTGGTAGTAGTCGTAGTAGCTGACGAAGTAGTGGACGGCGTTGTGCGGGAAGAAGTCGCGAAACTCGGAGTAGAGCTGGGCAGCCAGTGTCTTGTTGTGGGAGAGCACGAGCGTCGGCCGGCCGACCTGCGCGATCACGTTGGCCATCGTGAACGTCTTGCCGGAGCCGGTCACACCCATCAACACCTGCGATTTCCGCCCCTCCTCGATGCCGCGGACGAGCGAGTCGATGGCAGCCGGCTGGTCGCCTGCCGGCTGGTAGGGGGCGACGAGTTCGAACACGCCGGGAGTGAGTGTCATGGGCCGCGCGTCTCGGTTGAGATGA
>CANHYS010000137.1 GCA_947464585.1 Planctomycetaceae bacterium
CATAACCCACGCCAGCCATCACGAGCAGACAGATCGCCGTCACCAGGCCATTGTGCTCCGTGATCCACTGCCCCACGCCCCACCACGGGCTCGACTCGACCGGCTTCCAGGCATCGCTCCCTTCGTCCTCGGCGAGTTTGCCCAGCTTGAGCTTCGGCGGAAACAGTTCGAGGGCCGCCGGCATGAACGTGACGAGGATCAGGAAGCTGACTACGACGCCGATGGCGGAGAAAATGCCGAACATTCTGATCGGCACCAGCTCGCTCACAGCGAGGGTCGCCAGACCGATCGCCGTCGTGCCCGTCGCCAACGCGAGCGGCAGCAGCGCGTGGTGAACCGCCCGGCCCGCAGCGCCCTCCACCACACCGGTCTCAGCGAGCTGGTCACGGTAGTAGTTGGCAAGATGGATCGCGCCACTGGTCGTGGCCACGTAGACCAGCGACGGCATCGTCAGCAGGATGGCGTCGACGGGATAGCCCGAGTACCAGACGACCGCGAGGCTGGCGAACATGCTGTAGACGCCAGAGGCCAGCACCATCGCCACCAGCGTCTTGCTCTTGAGGCTCCACCAGCTGACGATGAAACCGACCACCAGCGACAGGCCGAAGAGAATCGTCACGCTCGTCTGACCGGCCCGATCGATCGACACGTTGTCGACCGGAGGGCCGCCCATGTGCACCGTCTTCTCGGGGATCCCGCACTCCCCGGCGGCAACGTCCTTGATGAGATCGATGGCCCCGTGCAGGTTGGACCGGGCTGCGTCGGAGAGCGTTAGGACGAGGCAGGTCTGCCGGGCGTCGAGGTCGTCGGCGTCACTCCCGGCGGCAATCCCCTCCGCGGCCGGCCCGATGATCGCCCCGGTCAGCCGGGAGATCGCCTCCTCGCGATCGAGGTTCAGCGGCTCATCGGTCATCCGTTCGACGGCCCGGGGGCCGGTCTGGGCCGACTTAAAATAGAGGGGCCGATCGATCCGAGAGGCTTCTTCCGGAGGGGGCAGCAGCTTCTGGGCGAGCAGTTCCAGTCGAGGATCGGCCATCGTGCAGCCGTCCCAGCTGACGAGAATGAACTCCTCGCCCTGGAAGTTCCGTCGGAAAAAGCGGTAGGTCTGCGTCTCGGGATATTCGAGGGGCAGCCAGCCCTTCACGTCGTTGCGGTTGTTCCCCTTGGCCTTGATCGCACCCACGACCACCAATGGCAACAGGAAGATCAGGATCGCCATGATCCAGACACTGTTCCGCTGGTAGAGGTTTGTCCCGGGTTTCGACATCATGCCGTCCAGACAGGGACCGCCCGGGGGTGCCGGGGGTGGAATTTCCATTCGTCAGACATTCAACCGTACAGGGGTTTTCCTGCCCAGTCCATATCGCTCGGGGACCTCAGGGCCTGTTTTCCACACCTGTTGGATGACGTAAGTGTTTCCAGGGGAAGACCTTACGCTGACAACAGCCTTTCCCCAGCCCGTACAAACCCGACAGCCCGACCTCAGCCTCGCACGGCGTCAGCGGCCCGGAAACCGCAGGATTTGTGGGAACCGTCGCAAAACGGCCTGGTCTGCGTGTGGCCGCAGCGGCAGAGGGCAACGGCCCGCTTGCCCACGGGAAGCGGAAACGCGTTCCCGTGATGGTCGGTGACCCGGAGGGAGAGTGTCTCGAAACGCTCGGCGGTCGGCATTTCGACCACCAGCGGACCGTCCTCCCGGCAGCGGATCGTGAGGCTATCGGGCGGCAGGACACGTGGTCCGCTCCCAGCCTTGGAGCCTGCCCCATCGGCTGTTCCACCAGTTGGCCCATGGCCTGGGGCGAAGCGAGGGCCGGGGCCGACCGGCCCACGCGGCGGCTGCTGAAAGGTCCACCACCAGAGAGCCGCCGCTGCCGCCAGGAGCACCAGCGACACCAGCTGCGAGATCGAGAGCGGCGTTCCCAGGGCGGGCGACTCATCAACGCGGATGGCCTCCAGCAGGAGCCGGGAAATCGGGTGGAGGGTGAGCACCAGCGCAAACACCTGGCCGTCCCGCCGGGCCAGCGGGGTGGCCGAGGCCAAGCAGGCCAACACCGCCAGGATCGCCCCATCGACCGCGGCGTAAAGCTGCGCCGGATGGACCGGCAGGCTCCACGGGCGGCCGCCGTCGGCCGCCACGGCGGGCAGGAGCCCCCGCGCGGCCTGGTCGAGCCACGGAGGGCTGTCCGGCGGAAACCGCACCGCCCAGGGCAGATCGCAGGGCCCCCCGTAACAGCAGCCATTGAGGAAGCAGCCGATCCGGCCGATGGCCAGACCGACGAGCAGCCCCGGGGCAATGCAATCAGCCAGCCGCGGCAGCGACAGACCCCGGCGGCTGGCAAACCGCCAGGCAGCCAGTGCCGCAGTCGGCAACGACCCAAACACCACCAGCCCGCCGGCTGCGACATTGAGCACGGCCGCAAGCGACTCCGTCCAACTCCGTCCGGCGGCAAAGAATTGATCGTGGTACTCGATCACATAGAAGAGTCTCGCGCCAACGATGCCCCACAGAAACACTTCCATGCCCAGTGCCAGGATCGTATCGGCATCGAAGCCCATCCTGCGGCCCCGCACGATCGACAGCCAGGTGCCGGCCGTCGCGGCGACCAACAGCATCGCCCCGTAGCCCCGCACCGGCACGCCCTGGCCATCGTCGAGAGCCGGAAGCAGCCAGAGGATCGTCGCCGCGGTGATCGCCAACGGCGCGCCGAGTGTTTCAATCGCCGCCCGCCACCCATGAGCGGTGGCGGTTCGCACGAGCAGCACGGCCGCCACGACTCCCCACACGGCCAAGAAGAGTCCGAAGCCAACCAGCGGCAGCGAAGTTCCGCCCACGGTGATCCGCGTCGGGATGTGAAAGAGCGTTGACAGCATCAGCGGGCCAGACCTTGATCGGGTGTGCTGCGGGGCTCGGAAGTGCCACGGCCGCGAAGTTCACGGTTGTCGATGAGCCGCGTCGACCCCAGCCGACCAGCCACCAGCGCCACCGCGTGCGACGCGTCAGCGGCGAGTGGTTCGAGCGACTCGGGATCGGCCAGCGCCGCATAGTCGACGACGATGCCATGGGCCTCCATGGTCTTTCGCATCGTCTCTTCGATCGCCGCAGCAGCGGCACCGTCAGCCCAGAGCTGTTCCGCCTGACGGAGGCTCTCCGAGATCGCGGCGGCGTGAGGGCGGTCGGCGGCGGAGAGATAGGCGTTCCGCGAACTCATGGCGAGACCATCCGCCTCGCGCACGGTGGGGCAGACGACGATCTCGATTGGCAGGCCGAGGTCGCGCACCATCCGTCTGACGACGAGCGTCTGCTGCCAATCCTTGGCGCCGAAGTAGGCAGCGTCGGCCGGCACGGCCTGGAAGAGCTTGCAGACCACCGTTGCCACGCCGTCGAAATGTCCAGGCCGCCGCTCCCCTTCAAACCGCACCGCCGGCCCGCCCACGACGATCCGCGTGGCGTCCCCAGGCGGATAGACGGCCGATACCTCCGGGGCGTAGATCCACCTCACGCCGTGCGGTGCGAGCTGCGCCGTGTCGGCGGCGAGCGTTCGAGGATATCTCGCGAAATCCTCCTGCGGACCAAACTGCGTCGGATTCACAAAGATCGAGACGGCAACGTCGTCGCAGTCGCGGGCTGCCCGGGTCACGAGGCTGACATGGCCCGCGTGCAACGCTCCCATCGTGGGCACGAATCCCACCCGTCGACCGGCGGCCCGCGCCTCGACGACGAGCGCCCGCATGCGATCGGGATCGTGCACGATCTGCTGCATCACGCCATCGCCTCGACGACGGCCACTGCTTCCTGCACAGCCTGATCGAAATCCCCGGCAGCGATCGTCACCACGGCCCGTGGCACCGCCGTGGCACCGGCCACGGGAGAGCGGATCTCGGAGATGATCCGTTCCTGCAGTCGCAGAAGCGTGACGACCGCTTCGTCCGTTGCCACGCACCCAGCCCTGCCCGCCCGCCGGCCGGCGCTGACGCCAGCTGGCTCAGCGGGCTGCCGATCACGCAGTGCGATCTTCGCCTCGAGCAACTCGGGTGAGGCCACCAGCAGGATGGCGACGTGTGGCGGTACGGTCTGCGCTGCCATCCGCGCGAAGTGACTCTCAAAGCCTCCCAGTGACTCTGCCGCGAGCGTGTCCACCGCCGCCAATCGCACGGTGTGCAACCAGTAATCGGTGACGGTGCCGTGCGGATCCGGCGACCACCGCTTCGCCTGCAGCGGCTGCGCACAGGCCTCGACCGCGTGACGCCAGGCCAGATCGCCCGCGGCTGCATCCCGTCCCGCTACCCTGTCGCCGACGACGGCGTATTCCGGCGGTGCCGAGACCAGCCGCGCGAGCGTGGCATGGGCCACCGCGGCCGCGACCTCGGCCGCCCCCGCACCCGGCACGCCGACCACCGCCACGTGCGGGTGCGGCGAAGAGATGCTTTCGAGCAGGTCCTCGAGCGTACAGGCGGCCAACGGGTGCACGAGATCCGGGGCGATCTCCACGCACGGTTCAAGCACGAACCGCCGGGTGACCATCCGTGGGTGCGGCAACGTCAGCGTTGCAGTGTCCAGAACGATCGTGTCGTAGAGCAGCAGGTCGAGGTCTACCGTCCGTGGTCCCCAGCGCTCGCCGCGTTCGCGATCGAGCGTGTTTTCCACCGCCGCGAGCATGCCAAGCACATCGTGCGGAGCCAGATCGGTCTCGAGCAGGCATGCGCCGTTGAGAAAAACACCCTGCCCGGGCGGGCCGCCAATCGGTCGGGTGTCGCGGTAACGGCTCACGCTCACGAGCGTGACGCCCGGCATGAACCGCAGCAGTTCCATCGCCCGATCGAGATACTCGCGCCGTTTCCCGACGTTCGACCCGCAACCGACAAGGCATCGTGCCATAGCGTTTCACACCAGAGCGGTTCTACCCAGCGGGCTTCTCACCAGCGGCAAAGCACCCCGATTCTATCCGCCGGCCACCCTCCAGGATCAACAACGCCGCACGAACATCCCGCAAAAAGCTGGAAAACCAGCCAGACAAACCGCCCAACCATCGCTCGAAAACCGGGGGGACATCCAGGCCACGACCAAAGTCGCCGACTGTCGCTCCCTCCAGTCGTCGCCCCCGAAATTTCCGAGACGATTGTTCGTCTGTGTTCGTCAGTGTTCGCTAAGGTGCCTCAAGGTCGCGTTCGCGTGACACCCATGTCTGCGAGTCGCGATCACCTTACGGAGGCTCATTCTGTGAACCCCTCCGAAGATGTCAAGGACGTTCCATCGCGCACGACGTGCGCGCCGACTCACTCACACAAAACCTCCGGAGAAGAAAGCCGTTCCGCACCAAAAAAAATTTTGCCAGCAGTGCAAGCATTGTCGAAACAGATTCGGGATGATGTGCTTCCATGACGAAGATCATCGTAAACGACGGCGTTGACTGCATCCGACCACACGTGGCGCATCATCTCATGGTCTACTTTTCTTCCCGCGACGATAGTTCATCGGCCGCCGAGAGACGCCTGTCTCGCGATTCCAGACGTGGGCTTGACGAACCGCTGCCCGCAGCGCTTTCGCCGGATGGATTGCCACTCGGAGAGCCGCTTCCGGATCTGCTCTCTGACGCTGCGGATGCCGACCCCCTGGCAGACACGCCGGAAAATGTCCCCACCTCAGGCGAGTCGTATTGGCAACTCTCCCGCACGCCGCTCACGAGCCTTGTTTTTACGCTCCCGTTGGTTCTGGCCTACGAGGGTGGCGTGCTCCTGCTTGGCCGTGGATCGCCCCGCAATGGCGCCGATGTCTGGCTCCGCCACCTGCTGGATGCTCTGGGATTCGGCCAGTATTTCCTCCTGCCACTGCTCACCGTGGTGGGACTTTTGGCATGGCAGTATCTCTCGCACGACCGCTGGAGAGTGAGCCTGGCCGCATTGCCGGGAATGGCGGCCGAATGCACGCTCTGGGCGGTCGTGCTCGTCGGCATCGGGCGGCTGCAGCAGAGCCTCTGGCCGTTCCATCCGGGCCTCCTGGAGTGGGAATACCTGCAACTAAATGGCGATGCCGGATTCGGCTGGCATGCGCTGCTGGCCAGACTCGTCGGCTTCTGCGGCGCAGGCCTCTACGAGGAAGTGCTGTTTCGGCTCCTCATGCTCCCCATCGCCGTGTGGGCATTCGAGCGACTGGGGTGCTCGACACTGGCAGCCGGATTCTGGGCGCTGGTGCTGTCGAGCCTGCTCTTCAGCGGCGCTCACTACATCGGCCCGCTCGGCGACTCGTTCACGCTCTACAGTTTCACATTCCGCACCGTGGCGGGCCTGTTTTTCGCGCTCCTGTTCCTGCTCCGCGGCTTCGGCATCGCCGCCGG
>CANHYS010000138.1 GCA_947464585.1 Planctomycetaceae bacterium
ATTTCACGCCGCTGGCCGCGGGTGGTTCGGGGCGGTTCGACCTGCCGCTGGTCTTCGCCGGCTACGGCATCACCGCCCCCGCGGAGCACTACGACGACTACGCGCCACGCGCGGCCGCCGCGAAAAACAGCTCTGCCAAGGGGGCCGGCGTCGTGGTGTTGCGACAGGAGCCGCAGAAGGACAACCCACATAGCGTGTTCGACGGCAACCAGGCATCGCAGTACGCGGCGCTGGCCCGCAAGGTGGCCAATGCGTCGGAGCACGAGGCCGGGGGCATCATCTTTTGCAACGATGCCGACGCGGACGGCGACACGCTGATGGCCTTCACCCGCGCCGGAGACGGCTCCGAGAACCGCACGATGCCGATCGTGCACCTCCGCCGGTCGCTGGTCAACGACGTGGTGAAGGCGTCGCTCGGCCGGGATCTCGACGCCATCCAGAAGGGAATCGACGATTCGCTCGAGCCGCAGAGCGGCCCCCTCGCCGGCTGGCGGATCCGTGGCCAGACGGCGGTGGAACGGACCGAGACCGAGGGCAGGAACGTGATGGCGATCCTGCCGGGCGTGGGCTGGCCGAAGAGTGGCGTGGACGCCCCCCTCGGGAAGCGGCCTCCTGAATCCGAGACCGTGGTGCTCGGCGCCCACTACGACCACCTCGGCTACGGCGGCGCCAATTCCGCGGCACCGGGTGAGCACACCGTGCATCACGGCGCCGACGACAACGCCAGCGGCACGGCCCTGCTTGTCGAGGTGGCGAGGCGACTCAAGCAGGAGGGGCCGTTTCCGCGGACGATCCTCTTCGTGGCCTTCTCGGGCGAGGAACGGGGCCTGCTCGGCAGCGCCCACTACACGGCGAACGCTGCGGTGCCGCTCGCTGACACCGTCGCGATGGTCAACCTCGACATGGTGGGGCGGCTCGACGGCAACAAGATCGTGGTGCATGGCACCGGCACCGGCACCGGACTCGACGCGCTCGTCGATCGGTTTGTGGCTGCTCGCGGATTCGAGGCGGCCAAGGAACCGGGTGGCTTCGGGCCCAGCGACCATTCGAGCTTCTATGCCCGAAAGATCCCGGTGCTGCACTTGTTCACTGGTTCGCACAGCGACTACCACCGCCCTACCGACACCGCCGACAAGATCAACTACGACGGCATGCTGCGGATCACGCGGCTCGTGACCGACATCGTTCGCGACCTGGCCACCGCGCCTGAACGGCCGGCCTACATCGAGGTGGCCTCGAAGCAATTCGCCCGTGGTGGCGGCGACCGGCCCTACTTCGGCAGCATTCCCGACTTCGGCAAGCCTGGGAAGGGCTACGCCATCACCGGCACGACGAAGGATTCGCCTGCCGCGAAGGGCGGGCTCAAGGGGGGCGACGTGATCGTGCGGCTGGGGGAAAGCGCGGTCACGGGGCTGGAGGATTTCGACAGCGCCCTGCGGAAGCACAAGGGGGGCGAGACGGTGCCGGTGGTGGTGGTGCGGGACGGCGCCGAGGTCACGCTTCAGATTACGCTCGACCCGCCGAAGTGAAGCGAAAAGCGGCCGCTCCCGGCCCTCTTTTTGGCTGTTTTTTGGCCTTGATCCATCCGGCTGGGATCGTCATTCTTCCGCCCGCCCTAGGGACCTGAGGCCGACCACGAATCGTTTCGGTGGCGATCGGTCGGCGCCGTAGGTCGCGCGTGAGAAACAACCAGCAAGGAGTGCATTCCGTGAACAGGCAACTCGCCAGTATCGTGTGTGCGGCCATCGTGGCCCTGACGCATGCCACCGTCTTCGCCCAGGCTCCCGTCGCCGTGCCGCAAGGCCAGCCGCAGCAGGTGCGTCCCACGTCGCCGTCGTCCCACGTCGCCGTGATCGACGTCGGCTACATCTTCAAGAACCATGCCCGGTTCAAGGGCGCCATGGACAAGATGAAGGACGAGGTCATGGCCGCTGAGAATGCTCTCAAGGGGGATCGCGATCGCATCAACGGCCTGATGGAGCAACTCAAGGGCTTCAATGTCGGGACGCCGGAATACAAGAAGCTGGAGGCCGAGATTGCCAAGGGGCAGGGCGACTTCAACGTCAATGCGCAGCTCCAGAAGAAGGACTTCATGGACCGCGAGGCGAAGGTCTACCTGCAGGTCTACACCGAGGTCGAGAAGGCCGTCGCGCAGTTTGCGCGTGAGCACGGAATCGCCGTGGTGTTCCGGTTCGATGGTGATCCGGTGGACGGCGCCGATCGCAATCAGATCCTGAGGGGCATCACCAAGCCGATCGTGTTCTACGAGGCAGGCAACGACATCACGCCGGACATCCTCAAGATGCTCAACGGGACTGCCGTGGCCGATCAGACTGGTCGCCCAGGGGCGATGCCCCCGCGGACTCGCTAACTGACTGTGGGTCGCCTTGTTCGTCCGCGGGGTTATGGCGGGTTTTTCTCATGCATCAAGCCTCACGACTGCGGTTGCAACGCACGCTCAGGAAGCCGGCGTCCGTCACGGGTGTCGGCTACTGGAGCGGGCGGGAGAATCGCGTCGAGTTCGAGCCCGCGGCCGCCGGTGCGGGAGTGGTGTTCGTGCGGGCGGATCTGCCTGATCCGGTGACGATTCCCGTCAGTGTGGACTATCGCATTGAGGCCTCAAGCCGCACGAACCTCTGCGTCGGCGGTGCACGCGTGGAGATGGTGGAGCATGTGTTGAGCGCGCTGGCCGGCCTCGATGTCGACTGCTGCCTCGTGCGGGTCTACGGTGAGGAGATGCCGGGCCTCGACGGCTCGTCGCGCGCTTTCGTCGAGGCGATCGACGCCGCGGGAATCGAGGACCTGGGCACCGCCATCGACCCGATCGTTGTCGATTCGGTGGTGCGGGTCGGCGATGACACATCCTGGATCGAGGCCTCGCCGCCGAAGTTTGCCGGTCTCTCGGTCGACTATGAACTCGATTACGGTGACGGTCCGATTGGCAGGCAGATGCTCTCGGTGAGGGTCACGCCGGAGGCGTATCGCGTGGGGCTCGCGGCTGCACGCACGTTCCTCCCGGCGGCGGATGCCGAGCGGCTCCGGGCGCAGGGCCGCGGGCTTGCCGCCACCACCGATGACCTCTTGATCTTTGGGCCTGACGGCCCGATTGGGAACACGCTCCGCTGGCCCGACGAATGCGTGCGGCACAAGGTCCTCGATCTGGTGGGCGACCTGACGCTCGCCGGTCGGCCCATCCATGCCCACATCCGTGCCTGCCGCAGTGGCCACCGGCTGAATGGGGCCCTCGCCGCCCGGCTGGCCGCGGCCCGTCTGCAGCCGGTCTGCTCCTGAAGCCCCTCACATCCCCGGAACAACACGGCATGGACGACTTTCAAGCCACTGTGCCGATGCGGGGCGATGTGCCCTCCCGCGGGACTGTGCTCCGGGGGCTGCCGGCCGCAGTTCATCCGTCGGCCGTTGTCGAGCCTGGGGCGCAACTCGGCGATGATGTCACCATCGGTCCCTTCTGCTGGGTGTCTGCAGGTGCCGTGATCGGTCGGGGCACGGTGCTCGAGAACCACGTCACCATCATGGGCGACGTGCGGATCGGCGAGCAGAACCAGATTTTTCCCAATGCCGTCATCGGCGGGGAGCCGCAGGATCTCAGCTACCGCGGCACGCGGACGCGGGTCGAGATCGGCGACGGAAACATCATCCGGGAAGGCGTCACGATCAATCGCGCCACTGAGAAGGAGGATGGCGTGACGTCGATCGGCAGCGGCAACTTCCTGATGGCCTGCTGCCACGTGGCGCATGACTGTCGCATCGGCGACCATTGCATTCTGGCCAACGGCACGCTGCTGGGCGGTCATGTTCGCGTGCACTCGCGCGCGTCGCTGTCCGGAGCAGTCGCCGTCCATCACTGGGCCACGATCGGCGGCTGGTCGTTTGTGGCAGGCCTCTCCCGCGTGCTTCACGACATTCCCCCGTTCATGCTGTGCGAAGGGCTTCCGGCCCGGCCGCGCTGCATCAACGTGGTGGCGCTCAAGCGGGGTGGTTTTTCCAAGGAGTCGATCGAGGCGGTGGCCGAGGCACATCGGCTGCTCTATCGCGCGAAGGTGGGGCTGGACTCCGCCCGGGAGATTCTGGGGTCGCAGGGAATGCTGCTTCCGGATGTGTTGCAACTGCTCGACTTTCTCACCAGGCAAAAAGAAGGGCGGCACGGACGCGCCCGCGAACAAAGGAGGGCGGCATGACGCGGACGAAGGTGGCTGTGATCGGGTGCGGACATCTGGGAACGATTCATGCCCGTCTGCTTGCTGCGCGGGCCGATGCCGAGCTCGTCGCCGTGGTCGATCCCGTACCCGAATCGCGGCAACGGGTCGCCGAGGCTCATGGCTGTCGGGCACTTGCCGAACCGCAGGAACTCGTCGGTCTGGCTGATGCGGTCGTCGTCGCGGCTCCCACCTGCCTTCACGCGGAGGTGTCGCTCCCCCTGCTGTCGCAGGGGCTCGACCTCCTGATCGAGAAGCCGATCGCCGCCGATCGTCGCGAGGCGGACAAGATCGTGGCCGCCGCCGATCGCCATGGCCGGATCGTCGCCGTGGGGCACGTGGAGCGGTTCAATCCCGCCTGGCGGATGGCCGTCGAGCGCTGCGGTCGGGTCGTGGCGGTCGAATCGGCGAGACTCGCACCGTTCACGTTCCGATCGCTCGACGTCGGCGTCGTGCTCGATCTCATGATCCACGACATCGATCTCGTGCTCTCGCTCGAGCCCGGCAAGCTCACGCGTGTCGAGTCGCAGGGTCTCGTCGCGACGGGTGGCCACGAGGATGCCGTCCGGGCCCGGCTCGTCTTCTCCTCCGGACTGGTCGCCGATCTCTCCGCCTCGCGGATCCATCCCACGCTCAGTCGTCGGGTGTCGCTGTGGGGCACGCAGGGGATCGTCGCTGCCGACTTCAATGCGAAGACCGTCGAGGTCGTGGCGCCGTCTCCTTCTGTCCAGCGTGGCGACTTCGACGCAGCGGCCGTGCCGCCGGCTGACCGGGCCGCGCTCAAGGACCGCTTCTTCGCTGAAATCCTGCCGCGGGAAACGCTGACCGTGCCCGACGCCAATGCGATCGCCTGCGAGCACGACGACTTTCTCGCGGCGGTGCGGTCGCGTCGGCCGGCCCTCGTGCCGGCATCGGCCGGTGCTGCGGCGCTCGACATTGCCATGCGGGTGCTCGACGGCCTTGTCTGCGTCCGCCTGGGTGCCGGCTCGCCGACCGTGGTGGTGCCGTCCCACGCCGCAGCCTGACCCCTTCGACCGGCGCTCGCCGACGTTCCTGCGCAGTCGACGCAACCGTCATCGATGGCCGCCCTGCCAGGTGGACTTGCGGCCGACGGCACCGGACGAACGGGCTGCGCAGCCCGGAGGGATGCGGTCAAGATGGCCACGGCATGCGCCGAAGAGAAACGGGTGGGGGCCTGGGGACTCCCGTGTCACTTTCGATCAGCAGGGGGCAGCCATGGAAATGCACGATCGGATGTCGCAGATTGAGGAGGAAACCCACCGCAGCGGCAACGCTGCGCGTTTTCTACCCGCCGCGAGTATCGTCGTGGCCGCGTTTTCCTTCATGCTCACCACCGTCGTGTGGCGGTTGGTCCACCAGACCAGCGCCGTCGAGGCCGCGGTGCAGGAAAGCATCGACGGGATCAATCGTTTCAGTGCCGCCAACAGTGATGAACTGTCACGGCTTCACGAGGGGCTAGCCCGGCAGAATGCCGCGGCCGTCGCGCTGGAGGCGAGGCTCGCCAAGGTCGAGTCGACGGGCGTTGCGAGCCTGGAGCGGATGCAATCGCTCGGCGCCGACATGGCCGGGCAATGGGCCGCTGCCGACCAGGTGCGGCAGGAACTGACGAGGGCCACGACGGCCATCTCCCAGACGCGCCAGGAGATCATGGAACGGCTGGCCGTTCACGCTGATCGCAACGCGACGGCACGCGACGCGATGATTCGACAGGTGAACGAAGCGATCACGCAGATGGAGCGGACACTGCTCGCTCAGGCCACCGACTTCCAACAGCAGAAGCAGCAATTCGACGCGGCCGCCGAGCGTGACCGTGCGACGCGGAGGGCGATGCTCAACGAGGCGACGCAGGCCTTCGCCGTGCAGGTTGAAGGACTGCGGCAGATTCTGGATGGGCTGCAGGTCGAGGCCGGCGAAGTGGGTGGCACGATGACTCCCGACACGCCGAAGGCGGCAGTGGAATCCGCAGTCGGTGGTGCTGGCGACGCCGCGAAGCCCGACAAGGCAGGGGAGCCGGCTACCGCTGCGTTGGGTAAGGAGGGCGTGCTCGAGTAGGGAAGGGGGCACGGGATTGATTGGCGGGTCGGGACGTGGCTGC
>CANHYS010000139.1 GCA_947464585.1 Planctomycetaceae bacterium
AGCAGTTGTTTTGGTGGCGCGAACAGCTGCCGCCGTCCGTCGTTCATGGAGTTTCGCTCGCCCTGTGGGGGAGGCGCCGCGCCCTGTGCGGCCCCGCAGCCCCAGCCCTGCCAGCCTGCCTGTGGGGCTCCGATGCACGAGCCGGCATGTGGTCCGGCCTGCGGTTCGTGCGGCGAAGGCGGTGGCATGATGTCGGCGCCTTCCTCGGCGCCGGTGATGGTCGAGCCCGGGACCTTTAGCTGACCGACGGCGGTTGGGATCGTCCGCCCCTCCGGTGATGTGCCGCTCTTGCCGGCCAAGCGTCGGGCAAGCAGCACGCAGTGTGCCTGCTCCCGATTCGAGCGGCTCGTCACCGGCGGGGCGGAACATGCTGGGTGCCGTGACCGGCGGTGGTGGGCCGCCGGTTTCATAAAAGCCCCCGGCGGAAGCCGGGGGACTCCGGGCGTAAACACCTCCTCGCGTGCCATTCCGCACGAAAAGAGCCGGCCTTTTTGGGGGGCTCCTCGCCGCTCGTATACTCCCGGCTCCCGTTTTCCCCTCACGGAGCCGTCATGTTCGAGTCGCTCACCGCCTCGCTTTCGTCCGCCCTCAACACCCTGCGGGGCCGCGGCAAGCTCACCGAAGCGAACATGCGCGAGGGGCTCTCGGGGGTCCGCACCGCGCTCCTGGAAGCGGACGTCGCCTATGACGTCGTCGAGACGTTCCTCTCGCGGGTGGTCGACGATGCGGTGGGGTCGAAGGTGCTCGAGTCGCTCGATCCGGCCCAGCAGCTCGTCGGCATCGTGCACCAGGAACTCGTCAACCTCATGGGGCCGGTGGACCACTCGCTCCACCTGCAGCCGGGCAAGACCACCATCCTGATGCTCTGCGGCCTGCAGGGTTCGGGCAAGACGACCTCCTGCGGCAAGCTGGCGAAGCGGATCAAGGAGCAGGGGCGGGGCGTGATGCTCGTGGCTGCCGACTTGCAGCGTCCGGCGGCGATCGAGCAGCTGGCGGTGCTCGGTGGGCAGATCGGCGTGCCGGTGCACGTGCCAGACGGGGTCACCGATCCGGTCGCCGTCTGTCGTGCCGGCGTGGCCCGCGCCCAGAAGGAGGGCATCTCCGTCGTCATCCTCGACACGGCCGGCCGCCTCTCGATCGACGAGGCGCTCATGCAGGAGCTCACGAAGATCGATCGCACCGTGGGCCCCGACCAGGTCTACCTCGTGGTCGACGCGATGACCGGACAGGACGCGGTGAAGAGCGCCAAGGCCTTCAACGAAGCACTCGAACTCGACGGCGTCATCATGACGAAGCTCGACGGTGACGCCCGTGGCGGTGCCGCGCTCTCCGTGAAGAGCGTGACGGGGGTGCCGATCAAGTTCGTCGGCACCGGTGAGCAGATCGATGCTCTGGAGGATTTTCATGCCGAGCGGATGGCGGGCCGCATCCTCGGCATGGGCGACGTCGTCACGCTGGTCGAGGAGGCACAGCGGAAGTTCGATCAGGACGAGATGAAGCGGCAGGAGGAACGGCTCCGCGCGGGCGAGTTCACGCTCGACGACTTCAAGAAGGTGCTGCTGCAGACCCGCCGCCTGGGGCCGATGGGCAAGGTGCTGGGCATGATCCCGGGCATGAGTGGCATGCAGGAGATGCTGGCCGGCGCCGACCTCGACAAGGACGTCAATCGTCTCTTCGGCATCATCGACGCGATGACGCCGTCCGAGCGGCGCAACCCCTCGCGGGTGATCGACCAGTCGCGCCGTCGCCGCATCGCCGTGGGTGCGGGCGTCGACCCGCACGAGGTGGGCGATCTGGTCAAGCAGTTCGACGGCATGAGCGCGATGATGAAGGGCATGGCGGGGCTGGGCATGCGGGACCGTCTCCGCGAGGTGCAGCGGCTGCAGGCGCAGATGAGCAATCCCGCCGCGCGGCTCGGCAGGCCGAAGGGCGACACAGGCAAGCGGCTCACCGCCGATGAGCGGCGCAAGCAGAAGAAGCAGCGTGAGAAGGACGCCCGCCGCAAGAGGCGAGGCTGACTTCACGAAAAACATCGCATCGTGCGATTTTTTCTTGGCGGGCCTCCGCCCGCTGGCGTGAGCGTGGCATCCTGCCACGCAATGGGTAGACCGGGCAGCCGGGATCGGCGGTGCGTCCCATGAAGCGGCTCGCGATGGCGTCGATTTCCGCAAAAACAGCGGAAAAACCGGGGTCTGGAAGGTGGGCTTGGGTTCCGGCGCCGGTCGGGTACGCTAAGGGGCTCGATCAATCATTTCCGAGGAGACTCTGACCGTGGCTGTGGCGATTCGAATGAAGCGGATGGGCCGGAAGAACCGCGCCTTCTACAGAATCTGTGCGACCGACCGACGAAGCCCGCGAGACGGCCGCGTGATCGAGGTGCTGGGCACCTACGATACGTCCGTTCCCGATACCGATGCCCGCTGCCTGCTCGACAACGACCGCGTGGCCTACTGGCTGAGCGTTGGCGCCCAGCCGAGCGATGCCGTCCGCGTGCTCGTGAAGAAGTACGGCAAGAACGGCACCCGCCTCAAGGAAATGGAGCAGGCCCGCGCCAAGCTCTCGATGCCCAGGGTTGTGCCCGAAGCCGGTGAGCCGGTGTTCGTGCCCGAGCCGAAGGCGGTGCCTGGTGCGGCCGCTCCGGTTGCAGAGGCCGCGGCACCTGCCGAAGCAGCCTCGGAATCGGTGGCTGATGCTCCGGTGGCCGAAGCAGCCAGCCCCGCGGTCGAAGCCGGTGGGGAATCGCAGCCAGAGCAAGCCTGATAATGCCTCTGCCATTCCCATGCGCATCGACATCCTCACCCTGTTCCCCGAGATGTTCACGGGCTTCCTCGAAGGAAGTCTGCTCGGTGAAGCACGTCGTTCACGGCTGATCGACGTCTGTCTGACGAACATCAGGGACTTCGCCGAGGGCGTGCATCGGCAGGTGGACGACAGGCCGTATGGCGGCGGGCCTGGCATGCTGCTGATGCCCGGGCCGGTCGTGTCGTGCGTCGAGGCCGTGCAGCAGCAGGCCGACGTCCCCGGCCATCTCGTGATGCTGACGCCCGGCGGTCGGCGGTTGGATCAGGCCGGTGTCGAAGAACTCGCTCGCAAGCAGCGGATCGTGCTCGTGTGTGGCCGCTACGAGGGCTTCGACGACCGTGTCCGCGAAACACTCCAGCCCGATGAGATCTCCATCGGCGACTATGTGCTCTCCGGCGGCGAGGTGGCGGCGATGGTGATCGTCGACGCGGTCGCCCGCCTGCTGCCCGGCGTTCTGGGCGACGAAGAGAGTGCCCGTCAGGATTCCTTCTCCGGCGCCGACCGCCTGGTGGAAGGCCCCCAATACACTCGGCCGCGGGAGTTTCGCGGCCTGCGCGTGCCCGACGTGCTGTTGTCGGGCGACCATGGCCGGATCGCAACGTGGCGGCACGAACAGGCCGTCGATGCGACCCGTCGCCGTGTCCCAGCCAATCTTTCCCCAAACCGTTCCTGAAGGAGCCGTCGTGAGCCAGCAAATCCTCGCCAAAGTCGAAGCCTCCAGCCTCAAGTCGGAGGTGCCCCAGTTCGCCATCGGCGATACCGTCGACGTGCACACCCGCATTCTCGAAGGTGAGAAGGAACGTGTCCAGATTTTCAATGGCGTGGTCATCGCCAAGAGCGGCTCCGGAAGCCGGGAGACCTTCACCGTCCGGCGGATCGTGGCGGGCGAGGGCGTCGAGCGGAAGTTTCCCATCCACTCACCGAAGATCGCCAAGGTCGAGGTGAAGCGGTCGGGCATCGCGCGGCGGGCCAAGCTCTATTACCTCCGCGATCGCGTTGGCAAGTCGGTCCGCCTCCGCGAGAAGCGCGACGACGTCGCCGCCGCCGAGGCGACGGCGAAGAAGGCAGCTGGCAAGAAGGCCGCGGCCAAGGCCAAGGCCTGACGAGGTTTCACGTTCTCACTGTCCTGCGCTCGCCATGAAACCGCGTGATCCACGGCAGGCCCTCGGGCAACGTGGCGAGGCCGAAGCGGAACAGTTCCTGAAGGGACTGGGCTACCGGATCGTCGGCCGACGAGAGCGGGTGCTGCGAGGAGACATCGATCTGGTGGCCCTCGACGGCCGCACGGTGGTGTTCGTCGAGGTGCGGTCGCGGACCGACACCACCCACGGCCATCCGGCGGAAACCGTCGGACCACAGAAGCAGCGGCGGATCGCCGAACTGGCCACCGCCTACATTCGCCGGCACCGGCTCGAGGACTGCCAGGTGCGGATCGACGTGGTGACCGTGACGTTCGGTGCCACGGGATCGCGGCCAGTCGTCGAGCATTTTCAAAACGCCTTCGACAGTCCCTGGTAGCTGGAAAATGGGGACGGGAGCGATTTGTGTGGCATCCTCACGCTCTCGGTCGGCAAGCGCGGCATTGCCTTCGACCACTGAAAAATCGCTCCCGTCCCCATTTTTCTACGACAGATACCTTCGGCGGTTGACGGCGGCCTGCCAGCGGCCGGTCTTCGTGATGTCGAGGATCTGGGCCTGCGTGAAGTGTTCACCGTGTTCGAGGATCGCGCGGCGGACCACTTCCTTCACGTCCGCCCCGGTCGCTCCTTCCAGCGACTGCGCCACCGCGTCGTAGTCGATCGCCAGCCCGAGCGGCGCCAGATGACGCTCGAGGATGCGGGTCCGCGAGGCCTCGTCGGGCATCGGCAGGGTGACGACCATGTCGAACCGCGACGATCGCTGGGCGGCAGGGTCGAGGGCCTTCGGGTCGTTCGTGGTGGCGATCGTGAGGATTGCCTCCCGTTCGAGCACGCCATCGAGCGTGGCGAGGAAGTCGGCCAGCGCCCCGTTGTCGCCATTGGAATCGCGGTGGCCGAGCACCAGGTCGATGTCGTCGAGCACGACGAGCGTGGGGCCGAAGGTCTCTGACGCCGCGTAGAGTTCGGCGATCATGTGCCGCATGGCGTTGGCGTCGGCGAGGATTGTCGTGTAGCGGTCGCCCAGTTCGCTGGCGATCACGCGGACGAGGTGTGTTTTGCCGACGCCGGGCGGCCCGGCCACGAGCATGCCGCGGTTGGTGCCCAGGCCCAGGCGGCGCAAGATCTCCCGGCGGCTCGTGGCCGCGGCAAGAAACACGTCCACCTCCGCCCAGACCTCCGCAGGCAGGATCAGACTGTCACGCGGGTTGGCCAGCGCCGGCGTGATGCCGAGCTTCAGGCAGCCTTCGACGACCGTGGCCTCGAGCACCTGCCCCCGCAGCGGATTCTCCACGGTCTTGAGCCGATCGCAGAACCGCTTGAGCACCAGTTCCGCGGCCGGCTTGCCGGCGGAACTCGAGAGGATGGCAAATTCCCGGCTCCAGTGCCGGTCGTCCACGAGCACGCAGAGGGGCTCGGAGTCGAGCGTGCCTCCGGGGAAAAACGCGATGAGACGGCCCGGCACCGAGACCTTGTCGTCGGCCCCGAGGTCGAGCTGTGACCAGGTGGGAGGCAGGCCGTCGCCGGGTGAGCCGATGATGATGGCACCGGCGTGGCGTTCCATTTCAATTCGCAGCAGGTTGCCTAGGATCGCCAGCGACGTGCTCGGGCCGGAATACTTGGTGCTCGCCAGCTGCGTGGCATCGACGTCCAGATGGAGAATCGCAAACGACGTCGGCGACAGGGCCGACGCCGGCTGCTGTCCCAGGATTTCTCCCAGCACGCTGATCGTTGCCCGCGTCTCGGCGCTCGCGTTGGCCAGGATGGCATCGAGCGTGCGGCCGTCGGGTGTGGTGCGGGGGTGCTCGTGTATCATTATGAGAGCCTTTGTGTGCTGGATCGGGATCGATGTCGAGGAGCTTGCCGACGATGTCTTGGTTGTACCTGATGATCGCGATCGCGGCCGAAGTGGTCGGCACGAGCTTTCTTCGCGCCTCGGAGGGCTTCACGAAGCTCGTGCCCAGCGTCATGGTGGTGATTGGCTATGGAATGGCGTTCTTCTTTCTGTCACTGACGCTCAAGGACATTCCGGTCGGGATTGCCTACGCCGTCTGGAGCGGCGCGGGCGTGACGCTGATTGCCGCAATCGGCTGGCTCTTTCTGGGGCAGAAGCTCGACGCCGCGGCGATCCTCGGGATGTCGCTGATCATCGCCGGCGTCGTCGTGCTCAACCTGTTTTCAAAGGCGGGCGGACACTGAGACGTGCATTCGATGGCTCTGCCCGTGGCGTCGGATCCCCCGGCTGACGCCGGGGGCTGGTATGCGTGGGACGGCACGCGGATGGAAGCCCTGAGCGTGAGCGACGGGATTGGGGCTTGTATGCGTGGGACGGCATGCGGATGGAAGCCCTGAGCGTGAGCGACGGGATTGGCCCTTGGCTTCCGTCC
>CANHYS010000140.1 GCA_947464585.1 Planctomycetaceae bacterium
CCCACTACGACCCGCCTCGATTCGGCCAGTCGCTGATCATTTTGGGTGCCGGCGGCCTTGGCTTCGGCGCGGTTCGAACGGAGCGGTGGCCGCGGCCGGCTCGAGGGCTCTACGCCCTGGCGTTTCCGGCCGTCGCGGGGGCGCATTGGCTGCGGGCTTACCGTCAGCAGGTCCGCAGTGGCGGCCTGTCACTGACGACGGTCCGGCGGCTGCTCGCGGCGATCCCCCTGGCGATGGCGTGGGGTGTTGGTGAAGCCGTCGGCGCCGTGCTTGGCCGACGCCGCGTGGAACGCCATACCTGGCGGGCCGAGGTGAAGCCTGTGCCGCCGGAATGGGTCGCCAAACACCGCCGCCGGACTGGGCAACCGCTCCCGCCCGCGGCGTGACCGACGACGTTTCTACAGCAGCTCGCTGGCCAAGTCCGCGAGCGCTGACCGTTCCCCCTTCTCGAGCGTCACGTGGGCGTAGAGCGGCTGGCCCATCATGCGATGGATCAGGTAGCTCAGGCCGTTGGAGAGGGCGTCGAGATAGGGCTGGTCGATCTGGGCCACGTCGCCCGTGAACACGATCTTCGTCCCCTCGCCTGCCCGCGTGATGATCGTCTTCACCTCGTGGGGCGTCAGGTTCTGCGCCTCGTCGATGATGAAGAACATCCGCTGCAGGGAGCGGCCGCGGATGTAGGCCAGCGGCGTGATCATCAGCTTCTCCGACTCGCGCATCTCCAGGATTTTGTGGGCGGCTTGCGAGTCTTCGCCGCACTGGTGGCGGATCACGGTGAGGTTGTCGTAGAGCGGCTGCATGTAGGGGTCGAGCTTGTCGCCGATGTCACCCGGCAGGAAGCCGAGGTCGCGGTTGGACAGCGGCACCACCGGACGGGCCAGCATGATCTGCCGGTAGCGTTGCCGGCATTCGAGGGCGGCGGCCAGCGCGAGGAGCGTCTTGCCGGTGCCGGCGGTGCCGGAAAGGGTCACGAGCTTGATGTCGTCGTCCATCAGTGCCTGGAGGGCGAATGATTGTTCGGCGTTGCGCGGGCTGATGCCGTAGCAGGTCTGCTTCTCGATGCGGACGAACGACGCATCGGCGCGGCGGTAGGTCGCCAACGCCGACTTGCTGCCGTTGCGCAGCACGAAGTTCTCGTTGGCCCGCGGCGGCTCCTCGATCGGCAGATCGGCTGCGGGCAGTCTGCCACCCTGCGCGTAGAGCCGGTTGATCACCTCGGAGTCGATTCCCTCGATCGTCCGCTTGCCGGTGTAGAGCGTGTCGAAGCCCTGGACCTTGTCGGAGGTGTAGTCCTGCGCGCGGAGTCCGAGCGACTTGGCCTTCATCCGCAGGTTCGTGTCCTTCGAGACGAGGATCACGGGCCGCGGCGTTGACTGCTGCTGGAGGCCGAGGGTCGCCCGCAGGATGCGGTGGTCGGGCGTGTCTTGCAGGAAGGATTCATGCAGCCGGCTGTCGGGACCGCCCCCCAGCACCACACGGATCGAACCCAGCCCCTGCCCCAGCGGGCTGCCCTCGGCGGAGAGCACGTCGCCGGTGAGCGCATCGAGGCGGCGGAGAAACTCGCGGGCCTGGAAGTGGATGTCTTCGTTGCCGCGCTTGAACTGGTCGAGTTCCTCGAGCACTGTGATCGGAATCGCGATATCGTTCTCCTCGAAATTGCGGATGCAGCCGCTGTCGTGGAGGATGACGTTGGTGTCGAGGACGAAGAGCTTGGGCAGTGAGTCCTTCATGCAGGCAAAGCCTCCCGAGGGCCATCCGTGACCAGAGTCAACGGGAGAAAATGTACCCTTTGGTCCGCGTCTGCGCGGATGCCGGTTTTCAGCAAAATCCGCCCATTCGGGCCAGCACATCGATTTCACACAATCGAAGGCCCGCACGAGGGACGGCTTGGCCGCCGCGGCCGCTCAGGCGGAAAAGCCGCGTTTCCGCATCAGGGCACCGATACCGGCGTCGCGGCCGCGGAACGCCCGGTAGCCGTCGGCCGGATCGATCGTGTTGCCGACGCTGAAGACATGGTCGCGAAGTCTCGTGGCCATCGCCTCGTCCCACGGTCCGCCGGCTTCCGTGAACGCCTCCCAGGCGTCGGCTGTGAGTGTGTCGGCCCAGAGGTAGCTGTAGTAGCCCGCCGAATAGCCGTCGCCGGAAAAGATGTGGCCGAACTGCGGCGTGCGATGCCGCATCACGATCTCGTCGGGCATGCCGAGGCTGCGGAGCGTGTCGCGTTCGAAACTCGCCGGATCGATCGGCGCGGCACCGGCCACTGGGACGTTCATCAGGTCGAGCTTCAGCAGGTGGAGTTTCATGTCGATCAGCGCGCTGGCGAGAAACTCGACCGTCTTGAAGCCCTCGTTGAACGTGGCGGCATGCTCGATCTTCGCCACGAGTTCCCGTGGAATCGGCCGGCCGGTCGCGTGGTGCAACGCAAAGCGATCGAGCACCTCCGGCGTGGAGAGCCAGTGCTCCAGCACCTGCGATGGGAATTCGACGTAGTCGCGGGCCACGTTCGTGCCGGAGACGGACGGATAGCGGACGCGGGAACAGAGGCCATGCAACGCGTGGCCAAACTCGTGGAACAGCGTGGTGGCGTCGTCCCAGCTGATGAGTGCCGGCTCGCCCGCCAAAGGCTTCGTGAAGTTGCAGTTGTTGGAAACGATCGCGGGGACGTCGCCGTCGAAGTCTTCCTGGGATCGATAGGCGCTCATCCAGGCGCCTGACTGTTTTCCCTTTCGGGCGAATGGGTCGAAGTACCACAGCCCCACCACCGCGCCGGCGGCATCGCGAACCTCCCAGACCCGCACGTCGGGATGGTAGACCGACACCGTCTGCGCATCGGTGGGTTGAAACTCGAGGCCGAAGAGTTTTCGGGCCGTGAAGAACATCGCATCGCGGAGGTTATCGAGCTGCAGGTAGGGCGTGATCTCGCTCTCGTCGAGGTCGTGCTTCGCCAGCCGGACTTTTTCTGCGTAGAAGCGGTAGTCCCATGGGGCGATCTTGATCCGGTCTCCTTCCGCATCGGCGATGGCCTGCATGTCGGCCACCTCCTCGCGGACTCTCGCCACGGCGGGCTTCCAGACCGCCTCCATCAGCTCCATCGCACGTTCGGGCGTCTTGGCCATCGAGTCTTCCAGCCGCCAGTGGGCGTGGGTCGGATGGCCGAGGAGTTGAGCACGGCGGGCCCGCAGCGCGAGGATCGTGGCGACCGTGCCGTGGTTGTCGGTGGCACCGCCACTCGCACCGCGATCGACGAACATCCGCCAGACCCTCTCCCGGGCGTCGCGGCACTCGGCATGCGTGAGGAAGGGCTCGACGCTCGAACGCGTGTTGGGGATCGCCCAGCATCCCTTCCGGCCACGTGCCTCCGCGGCCTCGGCGGCGGCTTCGCGCAGGCCCTCCGACAGGCCGGCCAGATCGGCGGCATCGTCTAGAAAGACGGCCCCGTCGTTTTCGTCGTGGAGCAGGTTCTGGCTGAAGGTCGTGGCCAGCGTCGCCAACTGCTGGTTGAGCGACGAGAGTTCCGCCTTCGCTGCGGCATCGAGCCGCGCGCCGTGGCGAACAAAATGGGTGTAGGTCAGCCAGACGACCCGCTGCTGCTCGGGCGACAGTGTTGACTGGTTCCGCGCCTCATAGACGGCGGCGATCCTGGCGAAGAGCCGCTCGTTTTGTGTGATCTGGTCGCTGCAGGCGGCGAGCCTGGGCGCCATCGTGCGCTCGACCTCCTGCACGGCATCGTCACTGAGGGCTCCCGCATAGACGCCGTAGATCGCCTCCACGCGGCTGAGCATCCGACCGGAGCGTTCCATCGGGAGAATCGTGTTGTCGAACGTGGGCGGGGCGGGGTTGGCGGCGATCCGGTCGATCGCTGCAAGTTGGTCGGCCATCCCGGCCTCGAGCGCGGGCCCGAGATCGGCCACCCGCGCTGCATCGAACGGCGGCACGCCGCCGTAGGGGCCGGTCCAGACCGCAGTCAGCGGGTTTGGGGTGCCGGTGGTTGCGTCGTGCGGCATGTCAGGACAGACCCAGCACGTCGCGCATCGAATACAGCCCCGCCGGCTTGCCGATCAGAAATGCCGCCGCGGCGAGGGCGCCGCTGGCGTAGCAGTCGCGGCTGGTGGCGCGGACGTTGACCGAGAGCGCCTCCCCTTCGAGACCGAAGAGGATCGTGTGCTCACCGGGATTGTCGCCGGCCCGCACAGCGTGGTAGCCGATCTCGTCGGCCGGCCGGGCGCCCGGCCGGCCCTCGCGGCCGTGGGCCACGCGAGTGAATCCGAAGGCATCCTGGACGATCTGCCCAAACTTCAGCGCCGTGCCGCTCGGCGAATCCTCCTTGTGCCGATGATGGCATTCGATGATCTCGACGTCGCTCCGGCTGCCCACCCGCTTGAGCAGGTTGCTGGCGCGGCCGACCAGGTCCATCGCGATGTTCACGGCAAGGCTCATGCTCGGCGACTGAAGCACCGCGATCGTTCGCGCGGCATCCTCGATCGCTCGCCGATCGGCGGCCTCGAGACCGGTCGTGGCCACGACCAGCGGCACTCGTGCTCGCACGCAGGCACTTGCGATGCCGGCCACGGCGCCAGGGAGCGAGAAGTCGATCGCCACGTCGGCCGGGCAAGTCCAGGCTTCGCTGACGGGCACACCCGCGGTGGCGATCCCGGCAAGCGACCCGGCATCGTCACCCAGCCGCGGGTGCCCTGCCCTCTCCACGGCGGCGACGAGTTGCCAGGCCGGCGCTGACGAGCCAGCCGTTTCTGCTGCGGCACAGGCGATGATCCGTTGCCCCATGCGGCCGGCGGCACCATGAACGACGAGACGACGCGGGGAAGTGGCTGGCACGAAAAACACTCCATGTTCGAGGCTGGGCATGCGAAACCGTCACGCACCTAACGGCCGCATGATACCCAAGCCGCCGCAGCGTGCTCCAGCGGCTGCAGGTGTGAGGGCCGGCCGCCGCCCGGAAGCGGCTGTTATTCGGCCTTGGCCGGCAGGAAGGCGAACGGCTCCACCGGCGAGAGCTGCTTGGAGGCGTTGCCGTTGTAGGTCTCTCCGCCGATGAGGGCGATTTTTTTCACCGGGGCTCCCGCAGTGAAGTCGAGATCGGCCAGCGGAATCCAGAACACGGTTGGGCTCGTCGCCGAGTCGAAATACATCGTCTTCGTCTTCTGGTTGTAGACCGTTCGCCAGATCGTGCTGCCGATATTGGGGGCGGCGGTCTTCAGCCCCAGCGGCACCGACGCATTCCGGATCACACTGAATATTTGCGCCACGGCGAGGTGGGCATCGTCGGTCTGCGGGAGCGTGCCGAGGTAGAACGACGTGCGGACGAAGCGGTCGGATGCGCGGTTGGTGCCGGGAAGCATCGTCAGGCCACCGATTCCCTTCCAGTAGGCGTCGAGCGCCAGTTGCTGGTCGAAGATTGGCGAGTTGGTCATCACCTGGTACTTCCGATCGTGGTGGATGACGAGTTTTCCCTTCACATACTCGAGGATCGCCGAGTCGCCGGAGGGGTCGGAGATCGCCATGTGACCGACACCCGGAACGCCGTTGGGCAGCGTGGGGGCGATGATCGTGAACGGCTCCTTCTCCAGGGCATCGACAGCCTCCTTCACGGTGGCGTAGCTGTCGAGCACGTACTGCGTCCAGACGGCGATCGACATCGTCGGCTTGCCGGCGACCGGCCGGCCATAGTCGCTCTCGACGAGATAGAGCGTGTTGGCGACCAGGCCCTTCTCATTGATGCCGTCGACGGTGGCCACCTTATAGAAGGAGCAGATCAGCGAGCCGTACTTGCTCGTCCAAGTGAGTGTGTTCGGCCCGGTGGCCCCGTTGCGGCTCATGCCGCGGGGGAAAGAGTAGATCTCGGTGCTCGGGTCTTCGACCCAGTCCATCGAGCGGGCAACGAGCACCGTGTCGCTCGGGCCGAGGTAGATGCACCGCGTGCAGCTGCTGCCGGTCCGCGGCTGCAATGCCAGGAAGGAGGCGATCAGGGCCACGGTCACGATGCTGCGCAGATGCATGGGAAACCTCGTGCAAGAATGGATGAAGCAGTCCCCGGGAGGTAGCGTCGGCAGGGCCGACGTCACTGTCCGCTGAGGGGCGTCTGAATATATCGATCCACGACCGAGGGCGACCACTCCCTCTGGGAGGATGTGCACACAGTGCGACGTTGACGATCACGTCGAAGAGCTGGCCGCGGCGGACGCCGTCCTGCGAGACGTCGATCGCCACGAGGGCTTGGCGAGGCTCTGATATCAGTCCATCCACGGACGGCCTTTAAGCGGGCGCGCATAGTTGCCGACATTGGAAATCAGCGGCG
>CANHYS010000141.1 GCA_947464585.1 Planctomycetaceae bacterium
CAACAGCGACGAACCGCCCGTGGTGACCACGTCCTCCACGATCACCACCCGCTGCCCGGTCTCAACGGGGCCCTCGACGTACTTCTGCAGGCCGTGCCCCTTGGCCTCCTTGCGCACCATGAAGCCCTTCAGCGGCAGCCCCTCGACACCCGCCATCGTGATCACGGCGCTGGTGATCGGGTCGGCGCCAATCGACATTCCGCCCACCGCCGCCGGCAGCGGACCGAGCGACCGCAGGCGTTCGAGAATCGCCCGCCCCACGAGCATCGCACCGTGGGCGTCGAGAACCACCTGCTTGGCGTCGAGATAAAAGCTCGCCTCGCGGCCCGAGGCCAGCCGGAAGGTGCCGCGTTTCAAGGCCTTGGCCTCGATCAGGCCGATGAGTTCGCGGATGACAGGAGAGACGGCGGCTGGCTGGTGGGGAGTGTTCATACGGTCTCACTATATAACAGCAGACAGACTTTTTGACTCCCCGCCGCACGGCCTTAGAATTCGGGGGTGTTTTTCTCGGCCCAGCGCTTTCAAGGCCAGCGATGCGTCACCGCCGGGCGGTTTCTCCAATCCAACTCGTCGCCAGCCGCTGCGTGCAAGCGTGCGTCGTGTGCTTCGCCGCGCTGGCGGCCGCCGTCGTGCCGGCCCGGTCGGCCGACGCCGCGGAGGCCGTTGCCGTCGAGGTGAGGCTGCCGATCACCGGCACCCGCGATACCCAGGTGGAGGCGGCCATCCTGCGGCAGCTCGACCGGCTCAAGCGGGGCAACGAACGCGGCGTGCTCGTGCTGCGATTTGATCCGGCCGACGATGGCAGCAGCGGCGGGAGTGATTTCGGCCGATCGCTCGAACTGGCGAGGTTCCTCTGCGATGGCCGGCTCGACGGCATCAAGACGGTGGCCTTTCTGCCCGCCGGTGCCACCGGCCACGCGGTGCTCGTGGCATTGGCCTGCGAGGAGATCGTGATGCCGGCCGACGCCGTGTTCGGTCCGGCCAACGCCGATGAGCCGGCGGTCGACGACGCGATGCGGGCGGCCTATGTGCAGATCGCCACCCGCCGACGGACGGTGCCACCGGCTGTGGCGCTGGCACTGCTCGATCCGTCCGCCACGGTGACCCGCGTCGCAACGGATGATGGTGAGCAGTTCGTCGCCGCCCGAGACGTCGAAGCGATCAGGCAGAAGTCTGCGGTGCTCGACGCTGAGGAACTCACGCCGCTGCCACTGGCCCTCACCGGCCGCCGGGCCCGTGAACTCGGCTTCGTGCGGATGCTCGCGAAGACGCCTGCCGAACTGGCGCGAAGCCTCGGCGTCGATGAACGAGTGCTCGCCATCGATCCATCGTTGGACGGCGGTTGGAAGGCGGCGCAGATCGTGCTTGCCGGGCCGATCACCGCCGACTCCGTGGCGCGGGCGCGGCAGCAGATCGAACGGGCCGTCGCGGACGGTGCCAACTTTCTCTGCCTCCGTGTCGACTCGGCCGGCGGCAGCCCCGAGCAGAGCCTCGTGCTGGCCAATCGCCTGGCCGCCTTCGATTCCGCCCGGGTGCGGACGGTGGCCTATGTGCCCAGGCAGGCGCGTGGCGATGCGGCGCTGGTGGCGCTGGCCTGCGATGAACTCGTGATGCATCCCGACGCCGTGCTGGGAGGCGAGGGAGACGCCTCCATCGGCGGCCGACAGGCCACCGCGGTGACGGCATCGTGGCGGGAGGGAGTCGCCAAGCAGCGGGAGCGATCGTGGTCGCTGCCTGTGGCGGTGGTCGTGCCAGGCATCGACGTGGAGCAGGCGACCCAGCAGGAAACCGGCCGTGTCGAATACTTCTCAGGCGAGGAACTGGCCGCGCGGGATGACCGCGACTCATGGAAGGTCGGGGCGAAGGTGGGCACCGGACCGATCCAGCTCACTGGCCGCTCGGCCGAATCGTTCGGGCTCGCGACGCATGTGGTCGATGGCTTCGCCGGCCTCGTGCAGGCCTACGGCCTCACCGGTGACATCGCCCTCTCCGAGCCCGGATGGGCCGATCGTCTGCTCGACGCGCTCGCGAGCCCCGGCTTGGCGTGGCTGCTGCTCTTGATCGGCGGCGCCGGACTCTACATCGAACTGCACACGCCGGGCTTCGGCCTCGGCGGCTTCGTGTCGATGGTGGCGTTCATCGTCTACTTCTGGAGTCAATACCTGCACGGCACGAGCGGCTGGCTGGAGGTGATGCTGTTTCTCGCCGGACTCTTCTGCCTCGCGGCCGAGATCTTCGTGCTGCCTGGCTTCGGGGTGCTGGGACTCGGTGGGGGCGTGCTCCTGATCGCATCGCTCGTGCTGGCGAGCCAGTCGTTCGTGCTCCCGACCAACGACTACCAGATCCGGCAGCTGCAGTGGTCGCTCCTGGGAATCCTCGGTGCTGCCGTGGGCGTGTCGCTCCTGGGGGTGCTCTTGCGGAGGTGGCTGCCGTCCACGCCCGTGCTGCGGAACGTGCTGCTCGAACCGCCGTCCGCGGTGGACGACACGCTCGAGGAGGACGGGCTCGAGGCGCTCATCGGCATGGAGGGCGTGACGACCACGAGGCTCGCCCCGGCGGGCAAGGCACGGATCGATGGCCGGGTGCGTGAGGTGAGCAGTGATGGCTCGCTCGTGGAGCCGGGCACGCCCGTCCGCGTGGTCGAGGTCCGCGGTGGCCGCGTGCTCGTGAAGCCGCTCATGCGGCCGAGTGCCCCGGTATGAATACGCTGCTGTGGGTTGTCACGCTGTTGCTGCTGGGGCTCGGCGTGATGGTGCTCGAGGTGTTCGTGCCATCGGGCGGCATTCTCGGCTTCGTGAGCATCGCCGCGCTCATCGCTGCCGTGGCGACGGCGTTTTTGGAGCAGGGGGCCACGGCCGGCATGGCGGCGTTGACGGTCGTCGTGCTGGCGGTGCCGGCGGTCCTGTCGCTGGCCTTTCGCTGGTTTCCGGAGACGCCGCTGGGAAGACGCGTGCTGCCCCCCGCGCCAGAAGCCGCGGATGTGCTGCCCGACCTCGAGCGGCGACGGCACGTGCGGGAACTGGTCGGGCACTCAGGGCGGACCGTGAGCGAACTGTTGCCGTGGGGCCGTGTGGAGATCGATGGCGAGACAGTGGAGGCCATGAGCGAAGGGGGGCCGATCGACGCCGGGGCCGCCATCGAGGCGGTCGGCGTGCAGGGCACCGCCTTGGTCGTACGGCCCGCGGAGCCTCGAGCGGCGGCGCCGGTGCTGCCGATTCCTCCGGTCGCAGGGGCAGCACCGGAAAATCCGGCCGTAGTCGGCGATTCAGCCCTTTCCCCGACGCTCGAGGAGTTCGAGTTCGACGGAATTGAACCCCCGGCCGCTTGACCGCCACCGACCCCGGAACAACGCTACAGTCTGTTCCGTCCCGTCCCCTTGAACGTCTGCTGGAGCGTGCCCGATGCTGCCCCTGATCCTGATCGGCCTGGGAATTTTCGCCTTCCTCCTGGTCTTCGCGATGCTCGCGAGGTACCTGCGGCTCTGGCTTCAGTCGTATGCATCGAGCGCCGGGATCGGCCTCTTCGATCTGGTCGCGATGAGCTTCAAGAAGGTCAGCCCGACGGTGATCGTGCGGAGCAAGATCATGGCGGTGCAGGCGGGGCTCGGTGATTCGAGCGGCATCACCAAGCAGGCACTCGAGGCCCACTACCTCGCCGGTGGCCGCGTGCCGTTGGTCGTGCAGGCGCTGATCGCCGCCAACAAGGCGAAGATCAAGGAACTCGACTGGAAGCTTGCCACTGCCATCGACCTGGCGGGTCGCGATGTCCGCGAGGCGGTGCAGACGAGCGTGTATCCGAAGGTGATCGACTGCCCGGGCAAGAACAGCGGGCGGGAAACACTCGACGCCGTCGCGAAGAACGGCGTGCAGTTGAAGGTGAGGGCCCGCGTGACCGTCCGCACGAACCTCAACCAACTCATCGGCGGGGCGATGGAGGAGACGATCATCGCGCGGGTCGGCGAGGGAATCGTGTCGGCGATCGGTGCGGCGGAGCGTCACACCGACGTGCTGGAGAATCCCGACATGATCTCGAAGACCGTACTCGCGCGGCGGCTCGATTCCAACACTGCCTTCGAGATCGTCTCGATCGACATCGCCGACATCGACGTCGGCTCTAATATCGGCGCCCGGCTTCAGGCCGACCAGGCCGAGGCCGACACCCGCGTGGCCCGCGCCAATGCCGAGGGTCGCCGGGCGATGGCCGTCGCCAAGGAGCAGGAAATGATCGCCAGCATCGAGGAGAGCAGGGCGGCGCTCGTCGAGGCGGAGTCGGCCGTGCCCAAGGCGGTCGCCGAGTCGCTCACATCCGGCCAACTCGGCATCTTCGATTACTACAAGCTGCGAAACCTTCAGGCCGACACCGACATGCGGCGGACGATTGCCACCGGCACGACTCCCGGCACCGCCTCGGTGCAATGATGCAGAGCCCCATCGCCACCTGCGTGCTGTTTGCCGCCGGTTTCGACTGGCTCGAGGCGCTGCTGCCGTTTCTGTTCGTCGCGTTCTGGATCGTGTCGCAGGTGTTTGCGGTCTTTCGCCGGCTCCAGGGGGGCGGACGCCAGCAGCCGCCGCCGCTGCCGCGGTTCGACCCGGCCCGTGATCGGCCCCGGCCGCCGCAGCCAGCGGCCGAGGATGCTGCGGATCCGCGGAGCGTTCTTGAAAAGCAGATCGCCGAATTCCTCCGCGAGGCGACCGGCGAGAAGAAGCCACAGCCCCCGATCAATCAGCCCACGATGCAGAAGAGCGAGCCGGGGGCGGCGACGCGGCCGCGGCCACCGCGACCGGAACGGCGGGCCGATGCAGATCGTCGTGCTCCGCAGGCACCGCGGGCTGCGGCACCTGTCCGGCGGGAGCCGAAGAAGAACGCAGTGGCGCGGGAGGACTCCGCCCGAATCACCGAGACGGCCTCGCAGCAACCACCGCCGCAGAGCGAGTCGGTCGCCCGGCACGTGCAGGATGCCTTCTCGCGCGAGCTGACCCATCTGCGAGGAACGATCACGCAGGACGAGCCGCAGGCTGGCGGCGGGTCGCGGGTGTCGGCGCCGACGCCGGCGGAGGAACTGATGCATCTGCTCCGCAATCCGGTCACGGTCCGACAGGTGATCCTGCTCCGTGAGATCCTCGACCGCCCGGTCGACCGCTGGTGAGGGGTCTGCTGGCGCTGGCTTCGCTAGCATGGGCGACACCCTCGGCGCAGTCTGCCTGAATCGCCCCGCCACCGGCGAAACACCACGAAGGTGGGGTGTTTGGGAGGCTGACAGGGCCCGATTTCCCGGCCTTCTCGCGCGGCAAAAATCGCGGCTTGAGCCTCGGCCTCGGGTGGTCTACAAGACCCTCCGAGGGTTCGCTTCGGTGCGGCCCCTTGCAGCGCGTAGACGAGGTGCCCAAGCCTCGTCTACGCGCCTGTTTTTCAGGGATGAAACTCGTGGTCATCTGCCGCACCTTCACCCGTACCTTCATCTGTCTCGTCGCGATCATTCCGTTGATCGTGTGCGCCGCGGTCGCTGCTGCCGATGAGCAGCCCGGCCCCTTTCCCGCCACCGTCCGGGTCATCGCCGACCACACCTATCTCCGCGCCGGGCCGGGCGACGACTTCTATCCCACCGAGCGGCTTGTCGCCGGCACGGCGGTCGAAGTATGGGCCGTCGATCCGTCGGGCTATGTCGCCGTGCGGCCCGGGAACGGCAGCTTTAGCTGGCTGCGGGCGTGTGATGTCGATGCGGTCTCTGTCATCGGTGATCCTCCGACTGGCCAGGCTTCCGGTCGTGGTGTCGGCGTGATCGTGACCGACAGCGCCGTGTCGCGGGTGGGATCGCAACTCAACGACCTGCGGCATGTCGCCCAGGTGAGCCTCGAAGCGGGTGAACGCGTGCAGGTGATCGAGGAGGTGCGGATTGCCGCAGGACGCCACGCGGGACTGTGGGTGCGGATCGAACCGCCGGCGGGTGAATTCCGCTGGGCGTGGCTGGGCGATCTGGAGACGCCACCTGGCGTCGTGCCGCCCGCGCCGGCCGTCGCCGCGACCGCAGACGCCTCCGACGCCAACGCCGCGTCGATCGGCGAGGCGATGGCCGCGATCAAGGACGCAAGCATTGCCGTGGCGCAGGCGGTGAGCGATGCAGGCACGTCGGCCGCGGCTACGCCAACTTTAGACACGCAGCTAGCGACGGACAGGGGTGCGCCAACTGGAGACACGCAGCTAGCGGCAGGCATAGGTGCGCAGGGCGCTCCGGCTGCCCCGCCCCAACAGCTGGGATTCATGCCCTCGGCCCGGCGGCTCTTTGCCGGCTGGCTGCCGCGCGGCACGAG
>CANHYS010000142.1 GCA_947464585.1 Planctomycetaceae bacterium
TGCAACAGCCGCTTCAGGAAGGCCTGTCGGTCGGGAGTGTGCCCGGCCAGGACAGCTGACTCGGATTTGAGCAGCCGAAACTGATAGCTGGCATAGAACGAACCCAGCGGCCGGAGCACCCCGGCCAGTTCAAGATGGGTGAGCACCGTCTCGATGACCAACGGACGGATGTCGGTGGCCTGCGCGAGATCGTAGAGCGAGATGTCAAACTCGCCGGCTCCTGAAGCAGTTCCTGAAGCACCCGGCGACAGAAGCTCGTCGAGGAGGTTTCGGATCGCCTGCGGCGTGGGCGTGTCGCCGTAGGTGAAGTTGTCGAGCACGATCCGGTCGTCTGTGCAGGCCAGCAGTTCGCAGACCGAGGGCCTGCCGTCGCGGCCGGCGCGGCCCGTTTCCTGGGCGTAGTTTTCCAGGGTCTTGGGCAGGTTGTAGTGATACACCCCGCGGATGTCGGCCTTGTCGATGCCCATGCCAAACGCGATCGTGGCGACAATCGTGTCGGCGCGGCCTCCCATGAAGGCATCCTGTGCCTCGTGCCGCTGCTCGTCCGGCAGGCCGGCATGGTAGGCGAGCGCGTTGAGTCCACTCTTCCGCAGGTGGCTCGCCACCTCTTCGGCGGTCTTCTGCAGCGTCACATAGACGATCGCGGTCTCCCGCCGCTCAAGCAGCCGGCTCGTCAGCACCCCGAGCCGATCGCCGGCCGAGCAGGGGGTGATGCGGTAGCTGAGATTCGGCCGCAGGAATGAATTCTGCACATGGTCCGCCCCATCGATATCAAACGCCCGCCGGATGTCGGCCGCGACCGCGGGCGTCGCCGTCGCCGTCAGTGCCAGCACGGGACGGATGCCAAGCTCCTTGGCCACATGCGCCAACCGCAGGTATTCCGGACGGAAGTTATGCCCCCACTCGGAGATACAGTGGGCCTCATCCACCGCCATCATCGCGACCCTGACCCGCGCCAGCCGCGTGACGAACTGCTCGCTCAAGAGCCGCTCGGGCGCAATGTAGAGCAGCTTGAGCGTGCCCGTGCGGATGCCGTCGTATACGGCCGCCGCTTCGGCGGCAGAGAGCGACGAGTCGAGCCGCGCTGCCGCGATGCCCCGTGACTGAAGCACCTCGACCTGATCCTTCATCAGGGCGATCAATGGCGAGATCACGACGGTCAGCCCATCCATGAGCAGGCTGGGGAGCTGATAGCAGAGCGACTTGCCGGCGCCCGTGGGAAAGAGGGCGAGCGCGCTTCGGCCGGCCAGCAGCGTCTCGATCACCTGCTCCTGACCCGCGCGGAAAGTGGTATGGCCAAAAGAACGCTCAAGGGTGTCGCGCAGATCGTGGGGCATAACGGCAGTGTCCTCGTGGGCGTTTGCCAAGAAGTATACGTGCGTTCACTCTCCGTCAAGTCGCCACAGGGAAACAGGGCACAGACGTTCAAAACGTGCCGCCACGGGTGAGCCGGCCGAACTGTCACGAAACTGGCCCTGCCCCGTAGACTTCTGTCGTGGTGAACCGTTTTGTTTGTTGTTCCGTCCCGGAGGGCCGTGCCATGCGCATCGTAGGCGTTCGCCTGATTCGAACGGTGAGGGGCATGCTCTGCACTGTCCCCGTCTTGCTGACCCTCGCGGCACTTTTTCTCGGAGTCGACCCCATGACCATGCCTGATGCCCACGCCGACGACGCTCCCGCCGGACCACGGGCAGCCGCCTGGAAGGCCGTCGACAAGGCACTCGAGGAGGGCAAGCCGAAGACGGCGCTCGAGTCGCTGCGGGGTGTGGAGCAGGCGGCAGTGGCCGATCGGGCCTGGGCCGAGGCAGCCCGCGCGATCGCCACGCGGATCCTGACCGAGACGGGCGACCGGCCCGGCGACGATCCCGAGCGGCTGATCCTGCTCGCCGGCGCCATGGAGAAGGCCCCACCCGAAACCCGCGGGGTTCTGGAGGCGATCCGCGCCAACTGGACCTGGGGCTTCTTCATGCAGAACCGCTGGCGGTTCCAGCAGCGGACGGCCGGTGGCCCCCAACCGAATGATGGTGCGGATGATCTGAGGACCATCGCCGAGTGGGATCTGCCCTCAATTGTCGGCGAGATCAGGAAGCGGTTCGCCGTGGCGGTCGGTGGCCCAGACAGCCCCGAAAGAAAAACTCTCCAGAGCCTGCCAGTGGCCGAGTGGTCGGCGATCATCCAGCCGGGAAAACTGTCCGACGCCTACCGGCCGACCGTTTGGGATGTGATCGTCCGCGATGCCCTTGAGTTTGCCTCGTCGGGCGAGCGTGGCCTGATCGCCCCCGAAGACGCCTTCGAACTCGACGCCTCCAGCCCCGCGCTCGGCACGCTCGACGAGTTCCTCGCCTGGCAGCCGGAGGCCGACAAGGCGGTCACCGACCTCGACTCACCGCTGCTCGAAGCCGCGAAGCTCTATCGCAGTCTGCTTGCGTTTCATCGTGCCGACGCCGACCGCACGGCCCTCCTGGCAGCCGATCTCGACCGGATCCTCTGGGCGAGCGGTGCGGTGGTATCGCAGGGTGACGCCGCCGATCTTGCCGACCGCAAGGGAGACGCGCTCGAGCAGTTCATCGAGCGGGCAGGGAATCACGAGACGGCGTCGCTGGCCCGCTTCCATCTCGCGAGCCTGCTCCAGCAGGGCGTCGGCGCGAACGATGGCGATCTCGTCGAGGCGCGGGCCATCGCGCTGAAGGGGGCCGAGACGCACCCGAAGAGTCCCGGCGGCGCGATGTGCCGGAACCTCATCACACAGATCGAGTCAAAAGAGCTTTCGATCCAGACGGAACGCTCGTGGGCGGAGCCGTGGCCGAGTGTCCGCGTCAGCTACCGCAATCTCACGCAGGTGCATCTGCGGATCGCAAAGGCCGACTGGATGGGCCGACTCAAGGCCGGCAAGCCACACACCGGCTGGCTCGACGATACCGACCGGCAGAAGATCCTCGCTCTGCCGGCGGTGCGGACGCAGGCACTCGATCTGCCCAGCACCGACGACTACCGGCAGCGATCCGAAGACATTCCCGTGGGCACGGCTCTTGATGCCAAGTCGCTCGAGCCCGGCCCCTACTGGGTGATCGCCAGCCACAAGGCCGACTTCGGCGGGGCTGACAATGTCGTGCAGGTAACGCTGGTCTGGGTGACGCGGCTGGCGATCGTGGCGGAACAGCAGCGGCAGGCGTTTGGGAAGGCGACGGCCGGTGGACAGACGAGCGGTCAGGTCGCGGGCCATGTCGTCGATATGCAGTCGGGTGAGCCGGTCGCCAACGCGGCGGTCACGTTTTTCGTCCGCGAACAGCAGGGCAACCATCCGCAGCGGTTCGTGGAGCGCGGCACTGCGTCGACCAACAAGGAAGGCCGCTACGAATTCTCACTCGAGCAGGGCAGAGAATATGTCGTGCTGGCCTCGGCGACCGTCGACGGCAGGCGGTACGAGGCCGCGACCGATGCGACCAACTTTTGGCGGAACGTGCAGCCCGAGTCGCAGGCCACGATCGTGCTCGTCACCGACCGCGGCATCCATCGACCGGGGCAGATCGTCTTCTACAAGGGGATCGCCTGCGCGAGCAACATCGCCACGGGCGAGTACCGGGCCGTCGACAAACGGGAGATCGACGTCGTCTTCCGCGACGCCAATGGCCGCGAGGTGGCGAAGGCCCGGCACACGACGACCGCCAACGGCTCATTCCATGGGAACTTTCCGATAGCGACCGGTGCCCTGCCAGGGCAGTGGTCGATTCTCGCCCAGGCCCCCGGCCCGGATGGATTCTCCGGCGGTGTCGGCGTTCGCGTCGAGGAATATAAACGGCCGAAGTTTCTCGTGAAGCTCGCGGCGCCTGAAAAATCGCCGCCGCTCGGTGGCGAGGTCGTGCTCTCCGGCACGGCGACAACCTACACAGGCATGTCGGTGGCCGGAGCGAAAGTCCGTTGGCATGCGGAGCGAGCCGTGCGCTTTCCGATCTGGTGCCGCTGGTTCTTCCCCGGCCTGCCATTCGAGGGTGGTGGACAGCGGATCGCGCGGGGCACGTCTGTGACGGATGCCAATGGCACGTTTTCGATCGCTTTCGCCGCAAAGCCCGACAAGAGCGTGCCCAAGGAATCGCTCCCGGTCTTCACCTACCGCGTCGTGGCCGACGTCACCGACGCAAGCGGCGAGACGCGGAGCGACGAGCGGAGCGTGAACGCGGGCTACACCGACACCGAGGCCTCGCTCTCGACGGAGGCCTGGCAGGCGACCGGCGCCGATGGCAAACCAGCGGCCGTTGCGATCGCGCTCACCACGACCACGCTCGACGGCCAGCCACGCGGTGCCGCGGGCACACTCACCGTGTCGAAGCTCGTGCAGCCGGCGGAGGTGAGCCGCCGCAGCTTTTTTGATGCGGGGCAAGGTGCGCAACCTGTTCGTGCCCGCCGCGGGCAGGGCAGGGGTGCCGTTCGCCCGGCAGCACAGCCGCAGCCAAATCCAGCCGATCCTGAGACCTGGGCCGTCGGCGAGGCCCTGGTGAAGGAACAACTCTCCACCGACAAAGCCACCGGAAAGATCGTAGCCACAGCCACTCTGCCGGCCGGCATCTACAAGGCTGTGTTCGAGATTCCGGCGGCCGGCGAGGTGCCGGCGGTGAAGGCGGAACGGCTCATCGAGGTGGTCGATGCTGATTCCGACCGCTATGGCATCAAACGTGCCTTGGTACTGACGTCAAAGGCGCAGACGGTCGAGCCAGGCAGCGAGTTTTCAGCGCTGGTCGGCACCGGCTATGGCAAGGGCCACGTTTTCGTCGAGATCTCGCAGTCTGGAAAGATTCTCAAGACGTTCTGGACCGAGGCGGGCCGGACGCAATGGCCCCTCGGCATGAAGGTCGGCGATGAACACCGTGGCGGTTTTACGGTTCGTGCCTGGATGGTCCGCGACGGCCGGCTCCACGTGGCGTCACAGACGGTCGATGTGCCCTGGACCAACAAGAAACTGTCGATCGCGTGGGAACGATTCACGCGTCGGCTGGAGCCAGGTGCGAAGGAGGTCTGGCGGGCCAAGATTGCCAGCGTTGCTGATCCGATCGCGGGGCCGGCGACACCGGTGCTCGCCGAGATGGTGGCTACTCTTTACGACCAGTCGCTCGATGCGCTCGCCCCGCACCAGTGGCCCAGCGACGGGCTGATGGGCCTCTTCCGCCGCGAGTCGAGCTGGCTGAACCTCGCCTTCACGAACTCCGGCGAAGGCTTCAACCAGATCCTCGGCAGCTTCGCGACCAGCTTTGTGGAGGTGCCGGAGCTGTCGTATCGCGAGCTCCGTGCTCCGTTTGGCTCGCCACTCCGCGGCGGGATAGGCGGAGGGTTTGGTGGCCGCATGATGCGGGGCATGGCCTTCCGCGAAGCCGACGCGATGCCGATGGCCGCGGCCGCGGCGCCGGAAAGCCTGGCGAAGAATGCGACGGCAATGGACGGCCTTGAGAAGCGGAGGTCCGCGGGTGAGAACCGCAAGCAGGTCCAGCAGGACAAAGCGACAGATGGCCCCGACGAGCCGGCGGGCCAGACGGCGACCGCGGCAGCCCCGCCCCCGCGAAAAAACCTGGTCGAGACGGCGTTCTTTCTGCCGACGCTCACGTCGGACAAGGACGGCATCCTCACGATCGAGTTCACGCTCCCCGACACGCTCACCACCTGGCAGTTCAAGGGACTCGCCCACGACGCGAGCCTCCGGAGCGGCACGATCGTCGATCAATGCGTGTCTACAAAATCCCTGATGGTGGAGCCGGTGGTGCCGCGGTTTCTCCGCGAGGGCGACGTCGTGCAGATTCCCGTGAAGGTGAGCAACACCTCGACCGGCCGGCTCGCTGGCAGCGTGAAGTTCTCGCTCACAGACGCCCGGACGACCGACTCTCGGGACAATCTCGTCGACGGCCCGCGGGAGCTGCCCTTCGATCTCGCCGCAGGCGAATCGAAGCCGGTCGTGTTCACCGTGAAGGTGGCCGACGGCACCGACACGCTCCGCTATCTCGCCACCGGCACGGCCGGCAAGGCAGCTGACGGCGAAGAAGCGATGCTCGCGGTGCTGCCGCGGCGGGTGCTCGTCAGTGAGAGCGTGCCGGTGACCCTGCGGGGCCCGGGCGAACGGAAGGTGTCGCTCGACCGGCTTGTGAAGAGTGCCGGCACCGATATCCGCAGCCAATCGCTCGTCGTGCAGGCGGCCTCGAATCCGGCCTGGTATGCCGTGCTCGCGCTGCCTTCGATCATGGAGCAGGCCGACGAGAGCACCGAGACGCTCTTCACGCGGCTCTATGCCAACA
>CANHYS010000143.1 GCA_947464585.1 Planctomycetaceae bacterium
CGGGGCGGTCGATCCCATAGATTCCAACAAAAGAAGACACCGAGACGAGAATGATGCGGGACGATCTCATAAACCGATCTCATAAGCGAACCGCGGCACCACGAGCCGCCGCGGGTTTTACGCTGGTCGAGCTCCTGGTCGTGATCGCGATCATCGGCACGCTCGTCGGCCTCCTGCTGCCGGCGGTGCAGGCGGCTCGCGAGGCGGCCCGGCGGAGCACGTGCGGCAATAATCTCAAACAGTTGGGGCTGGCGCTGCATAACTTCGCCGACGCCCGTGGCGGCCGATTCCCGCCGCCGTTTTACTGGGGAGATACCGCTTTCAAGTATTCTTGGATCGCTGGTATCCTTCCCTGGATCGAGGCGCAGGATACGTATACGAAGCTTGACTGGACGATCTGGAGCGGAGCAGGTTCCATCGGACAGGACAACATCGGCACCACGACGAACCAGACCGCGATTCGAAATTTTTCCCAGGCGACGCTCGTCTGCCCGTCGAGTCCGATGCTGGCGAGGCAGGCCGGCAGCTACAGCACGCATCTCGTGCCGAGCTATGCCGGCATCGCCGGCTCCAGTGATTCGGTTTTACGGACCGTCACATCGAGCACCGATCGATGCTGGGACACGGGCACGCCTGTGAACTCCTGGGACCAGAATGTCTCCTGCTATAACGGCGTGTTTGCGACCCAATACCGAAATACGTATAGCCCGAACCCCAAGGGAGCGCCGCCGCTCTTCGCGGTCGGTCAGGACGCCGGTGAAATTCACAACCAAGGGCTTGCGTTGAAGCGGATCACGGATGGCCTCTCGAAGGTGCTCATGCTCGGCGAGCAGTCGTCCTGGGGAATCCAGGCTGACGGCACGCGGAACGACTGCCGGTCGGGTGGAGCATTCGGATGGTCGACCGGTGGATCAGCCGACGCGAACGGAAAAGGCAGGGTGCACAATGTCGTCAAGATCAGCCGGACGATCGGGACGCTGTCGTGCGACCTACCTTACAAAGATGGCGTGAAACCCGCCGTGTCGAACGTCGATTACACGATCGCCTTCCGCTCGAGCCATGGCCCGGGCGCCCAGTTCACCCGTGCCGATGGCTCCGTCGACTGGCTCGACGATGGAATCGACTTTACGCTCTACCGCCTCCTCGCGATCCGCGACAGCGGATCGGCAGCGAAGTGAGATGCAAGCCATGGATACTCCCAGACGTTCCATCTGCGGCCTCGGTTCGGCGGGGCTGGGGCGTGGCGTTACCCTACTGGCCGTCGCGGCCCTCGCATTGTTCGCTGGTTGCGGCCGCCGCGACATGGGCCAGGTGATGGGCCGGGTGACGTTTGGCGGCCGGCCCGTGCCCGATGCCGTGGTGTCGTTCAGGCCGAAGAATCGTCCCATGGCAGTCGGCAAGACCGACGCTGACGGCCGGTTCGTGCTCAATACGTTTCGCAAGGGGGACGGCTCGTTTTTTGGCGCCTGTCAGGTGACGGTGGGGCCGTTTGTCGAGGGTACGGATCAGCCGCCCGCTCCCACGTCCCGCAGTCCGACGGAAGATCCACGTCCCGACATTCCGTTGATCTACCGCTCGCCCGCCACCACTCCCCTCACGGCGGAAGTCGTAGCCGGCAAGAAGAACGTCATCGACTTCAAACTCGACTGACGGAGCGATTTTGCCCGCCGCAGATTGGCGACGCGGATGCGTCTATCCGTTCACCCGACCTCTTGCATGGGACGCACGCGGGGAGGCGGAGGGAAAATAGGGACGGGAGCGAATTCAAGCCCGCAGCCGACAACCGCGCGCAGCGAAAATCACTCCCGTCCCTATTTGGAGCGAAAGAAAAGGGGACGCAGTTCTTTTCGCATGCCGTACTCGCCGTGCAGCTTGGCCTGTCGCGATCGACGCTCGAGCAGCGTTTCCGGCGGGCGGTCGGCTGCTCGGTGCACGACGAGATCGTGCGGTCGCGGCTGGCAGAGGTGCGACGGATCATCGGCAATCCGCAGCTGACGATGAAGCAGGTAGCGCAGGCCTGCGGCTTTGACTCCGTGTCGTACATGACGACGTTCCTGAAGAAGCATCTCGGCATGACGCCGGGGCAGCTGCGGGGCGGTCGGGGTTGATGACGAATGGGTGGGAACCGGTTACGCAAAATCGAAACACTTACGCAAAATCGAAAGACAAAGTTATGGGCTGACGAGTGAACGGAAGCTAGATTTGCGTTCGTTGAATGGCGGGGCGGTCGATCCCATAGATTCCAACAAAAGAAGACTCCGAGGCGAGAACCATGCGGGACGATCTCATAAACCGATCACATAAGCGAACCGCGGCACCGCGAGCCGCCGCGGGTTTTACACTCGTCGAGCTCTTGGTGGTGATCGCGATCATCGGCACGCTCGTCGGCCTCCTCCTGCCGGCCGTGCAGGCGGCCCGCGAGGCGGCGAGGCGAAGCTCGTGTGGCAACAACCTCAAGCAGCTCGGCCTTGCCTGCCACACCTTCCTCGAGCAGCGCCGGACGTTCCCGCCGGGCGCCGTGGGAGCTATGTACGACTATTCGTGGATCGTCATGATCCTGCCGGGTATCGAGGAACAGACGGTGTACAACAGCACGAGGCTTCCCCAATGGAGCACGTATCTGGCCGGCGGGTCGGGTTGGGGAGAGCTGGGGAGACACGATCGTGGGACGGGCTCGAGCTCTACTGGCTCTACCACGCAGATGAGAAACATGCGGACACCAACACTGGTCTGCCCGTCGAGCCCCATGCCCCAGACGGTAACGAGAACCGGCACGTCGCTCTGCTCGAGCTATGCGGCGGTGGCCGGAGCCAGCGACACGGTGATTCCCGGATGGAGCGGGACCAACCGCTGCCCTGAGACCACCAACTCAGGCGGGTACAACAACTGCTCGAACGGTGTCCTTCACCCGCCCGTCGGTGCCGCTATTCCGAACGTGGGAGGCGGATATAACGCGGGCAAACTGGAGGGCTGCGATCCGAAGAGAATCACCGACGGACTGTCGAAAACATTGATGATCGGGGAGCAGTCAGCCTGGGGGTTCGATGGCACCAACCAAAACGAGTGCCGCGCCGGCAGTTTTGTTGGTTGGCCGTCCGGCGGCTATAGCTACGCTCAGTCCAGTTTCGTTAATACGGCTCGGATTCAATCGGATAGGCATGTCGGTTCGACGACGTGCGCAAATCCCTTCACGAGCGGCATGCCGGCCGGGGTAATCGTGACAAGTTTCGATCCGGCGACCCCCTTCCGCTCAGCCCATGCGATCGGCGCCCAATTCGTGTACGCCGACGGGGCGGTGCGGTGGGTCGACGGCTCCATCGACAACACGCTCTATCGTCTGCTGGCCATCCGTGACTCCGGCCAAGTGAAGGTGGTGGCTGAATGATCGGCCTGCTTCACGCGCGGAACGTCTCGCCGGTCGTAATCTGCATTATCATCCTGCTGGCGGTGGTCGGCTGCGGTCGGCCCACGATGGCGAAGGTCTCTGGCACGGTCACGTGGCAGGGGAAGCCGGTGCCCGACGCCATGGTGCAGTTCGTCCACAAAAACCGGCCGGGCGCCACCGGCCGCACCGATACAGCGGGTCGTTTCTCCCTCACCACCCTGAAGCCCGGCGACGGCGCCTTCCTCGGGCCGGTCCGCGTGACGGTACAGCCATTCCTTCCCGGCATCGACCCAGACAAGCCCACGCCACCCCCGCCACCGCGGCCAGACATTCCGGATCGCTACCGCACCGTGGACAAGACGCCCCTCACGGCGGAAGTCGTCGCCGGCAAGAAGAACGTCATCGACTTTAAGCTCGACTGACAGAGCGATTTTGCCGGTTGAAAAATCGGGACGGGAGCGAATTCAAGCCCGCGGCCGACAACCGCGCGCGGCGAAAATCGCTCCCGTCCCTATTTTGTGGCGACGAAAAATCGAAACGATGAGCGGAATTCGAAAGCCGGGGGCGGCTAGGCTCGGGGCGTTGGCCGAACACGTTTCTGAAGTTGCCCCCCAAGAGAATTATTGCCATGCAGGCACGAACCATGACACGCACCACGACGCCATCGAGCCCCCTCACCACCATGCCGCCGGTCTGGGCGGTGCTCCTCGCAGGCCTCGCCCTCTGGGCCGTCGCGATCCCGTCCGCCGCCCATGCCAATGACAACGGCCGCGGCCGCCACAAGCAGCTCTATGCCGTGCCCGCGCCCGGCGCGGTGACGATCGACGGCAAGCTCGACGACTGGGATCTCTCCGGCCAGATCGAGATGTTCGTCATCCAGGCCACCCGCGGCACGATGAACGCGAAGTTCGCGGTGATGTACGACGCCGACGCGATCTATCTCGGCGCCGACGTCAACGACCCGAATCCCATGATGAACATGCGGAGCCCGGAGACCGACCCGATGCAGGGCTGGAACGCCGACTCCTGCCAGTTCCGCCTCACCACCGACCCGAAGGTGGGCTACCCGATCCTCGACGAGAGCACGTTCAAGTACAAGGGCAAGGGCGACGTGACGGAGACCCGCGACGACATCGTCCACCTCACGCTCTGGCACTACACCGAGACCAGCCAGCCGCAGCTGGCAATGCAGCAGGGTATGACCTACCGCGAGCCGAAAAACGCCCCGCGGGGCCTCGTGCCGCAGGACCAGTTTCAGGCCAAGTATCTGAAGCGGCCCGACGGCGCAGGCTACTCATTCGAATACCGCATCCCGTGGAAGACGATGAACGCCAAGGCTCCGCTCAAGGCGGGCGACATCGTGGCGAGCACGGTGCAGTTCAACTACTCGCGGCCCGACGGGCAGATGACCGCCGGCGGAGCGGCATGGGCCTATGACCTCCTGCGCGAGGCTGGGTTTCCATTTCAGAGCACGAAGTGCTGGGGCAAGCTTCTCTTTTCACCCACGGGCAAGGTCGATCGCACGCTCGTGCTCGAGGGCGTGCCGCCCGATCGGCCACTGCCGCTCGACTTCGCCTACGCGCTCCCTGAAGACACGGAGTGCACGGTCCAGCTCTTCAACGACAAGAACGAAAACGTCCGCATCCTCGTGCCGCAGCAGGAGCGGCTCGGCGGGCCCAACACCGAGCGGTGGGACGGCTGTGACGATAATGGCAACCTGCTGCCCGCAGGCACCTACAACTGGCGGGGCATCTACCACAAGCCGGTGAAGGCAGAGTATCGCTTCAGCGTGCACAACTCAGGCCAGCCGCCGTATCCCACCGTGGATGGCAAGGGAGGCTGGGGCGCCGACCACGGCGCGCCGCGGGCAGCCTGTGCTTTCAATGACGGCGTGCTCCTCGCCTGGGACGGCAGCGAATTCGGCTGGGGCGTGATCCGCACCGACTTCGCCGGGAAAAAGCAGTGGGGCTGCAACTTCGACGCCACGTATCTGGCCACGGACAACACGACCGTGTTTTCCGCCGGCGGCCACGGGTTTACCAAGACCCTGGGGATTCAGTTGATGACCGCCAAGGAGGCGCGGCCGATCCAACTGGGCGGCAAGGACGAGATCAACGCACCACCGGGCGGCGACGACAAGAGCAACGTCGTCACGGGCCTCGCCTGCGACGGCAAGACGCTCTTCGCCAGCTACAAGGCCCGCAACCTGATCGGGCGTTTCGATGCCAAGACCGGCGCGGTGATCGGCACCTGGGAGGTGCCCGCGGCCGAGCGGCTGGCCGTGCTCACCGACGGCTCTCTCGCCGTGATCAGCGGCGGGAAGGTGCTCGTGCTGAAGGACGGCAAGCCCGCGATCACGATCGCGGAGAAGCTCGACGAGCCCGCCGGCATCGCGGCCTTCGAAAACATGATCTTCGTGGCGAACGCCGGGAAGCTCATGAACGTGTCGGTGTTCGATGCGACCGGAAAGTACGTCCGCAGCATCGGCAAGGAGGGCGGCCGGCCCGCGAAGGGCAAATACGATCCGCTCGGCATCTACATGCCCGGCGGGATCACGGTGGATAAGACCGGCCAGCTCTGGGTGGCGGAGACGACCGACGCGCCCAAGCGGTTCAGTGTGTGGGACGCGAAGACCGGGGCCTTCAAGAAGGAATTCTTCGGCAGCTGCGAATACTTCGCCTACGGCTTCATCGACCCGGCAAAGCCAGATGAGGTGCTCGTGCACAACGTGCTCTGGAAGATCGACTGGAAGAACTACAAGGTCACGCCGCTGACCACGATCTGGCGGAAGACGTCGCCCGAGATGATTCCCGAACTGGGGGCGGGCTCGTATTCGGCGAGCCCGAAGATC
>CANHYS010000144.1 GCA_947464585.1 Planctomycetaceae bacterium
GTGCAGCCGGCTGTTGGTGCACGGAGCAGGCAGGTATCATGCTGGCGCCTGCCGCTGGATGATGCCGGAGGCATTCGCCGGCGTCGCGCTTTCACGAGAGGACAACCCATGCCGGTGCCGCACTCTTCGCGACGCGAGTTCCTCCTCCAGTCGGCGGGCGGCATCGGCGTTATCACGACGGCAACGTCAGCCGTTGGCGCAGCCGGAGACGGCGCGGCCCAGGCAGCCCCGCCCCCGACCTCAATCGCAGCCCCGGAGTCCGACGCCCCGGTGCAGGTCGTCGCGCCCGTGCCGGGCGAGCCATTCATCCATGCGGGGCCGCTCGTCGGGCATGTCGGCGACACCGCGGCCCGACTCTGGGTGAAGGCTTCGAATGCGTGCACCGTCAGCTTCCTGATCGGTGAGCATCCATCGCTTGTCGAGGGGCGGATCATCGACGGGCCGAAAGTCGCTGAGGCCGAGTCGTTCACCGGGCAGGTGGAGGTGCGCGAGTTACGGCCGGCGACGCGTTACCACTACTGCCCGCTGCTCGACGGTCAGCCAGCGCTCACGCGGCCCTACCCGTCGTTCGTCACCGCCCCAGTGGCCGGCACCCACGGGCGGCAGCGGGTGGCGTTTGGTTCGTGCGTGGGGCGACGGGCTGTTTATGCCGCCGCTGCGTTTGGCGAGATGGCTGCGCGGAGAAATTTCGACCTGCTGCTGATGCTGGGTGACAACCACTATGGCGACACGACCGATCCGGCGAAGCTCCGTGACTACTACCACATGATGCGGACGGTCGACGGTTTCACGCGGCTCATCCGCGAGGTCCCGACCTACGCCGTCTGGGATGACCACGACTACGGCCCCAACAACTCCGACGGCACGCAACCGGGGAAGAAAGACTCGCTGCGAGTCTTCGGGCAGTGGTGGGCCAACCCTTCAGCCGGCGAGCCGGGGAATCCCGGCTGCTACTATCGTTTCCAGCGGGGTGACGTCGAGTTCTTCATGCTCGATGTGCGGTATTACCGGACCCCCAACGACGTGCCTGACGGCCCCACCAAGACGATGCTCGGCGCGAGACAACTTGCCTGGCTGCTCGACGGGCTGGCCGGGTCGTCGGCTCCCTTCAAGATTGTCGCCGGCGGGAGCGAGTGGCAGACGCTCACGCAGCCCGACTGCTGGTCGTCCTTCGCCCGCGAACGGCAGCAGATCTTCGATTCCATCACGCGCCGTGGCATCGAGGGGGTCGTGCTGCTCTCCGGCGACAGGCACTTCACCGCCGGCTACCAGGTGCAGGGCAGGCACCTCGAGTTCACCAGCGGCCCGATCGGCAGCGGCAACATCACGCTCAAGCCCAACCCCGAGCGGTTCACCGGAGTCGACGAGGGAAAACTCTGGACCGTGCTCGAACTCGACACGGCCGACGGGCCGCCCCGTCTGACCTACGAAATCTGGCAGGCCGGAGGCGGTCTGCTCGAACGCCGGGAATTGACCTATGCACAGGTCTGCGGCAGGGAGACGATCCCGCCGTCGCCATACCCCTTGCTGCCGTTCAGGATAGAAGCGAAGCAGAGCCGTTGAACGGTCTAGAACCTCCACCGTGCTCATCACGAGGTCGACTCCCGCAAGCCGGACCGTGGGTGGGGCCGAGCGCGTCGGTTCACTCCGGCAGCGGTAGCACGTTGCCCGCTCCGGCCGTCAGCGGCGATGTGTCGCGGGTGTGGCCGGCCGCCTCCAATACGAAGGATCGTCGCCAGCCCGGCGGCAGCGCAGGCAGCGCGGCCACGACGAACGTGCACTCCACCTCACCGCCGGGGCCGCAGACCGCGAGGCTGGTGTCGTCTTTGGCCACGCGCTGAAGGATGTCGCCGAGAGGCGTGAAGCTGCCCCGCCAGCGGGTTGTCGGCACGCGATCGCGGGCGGCATCGTCGTAGTGAACCGGGCCACGCGGCTCGGCGACCAGTTCACGGGCCAGACCGCGAGAGGCGAGCGTCGCCTTCACGAGAGGCAGTTGGGTGCGCACGCACGTCGCGGCATCGGGAAGGTCTGCGACGGCGGCGTTCGAACCCGCGCCGGCGCGGGTGCCGGTGCCTGCCGGCAGCGTCGCCACGAGCGGTCTGATCGCGATCCGATCCCAGCCGACCTGCATCGACGTGCGGATGCGGAGCCGGCAGTCGCTTCCCGTCACGAGTCCCGTGACCTCGCGGGTGATCACCCGAGGCAGACCGGCAGGAAAACCGACCTCCAGGAGCGCGTTGGCGGTGCCGTCGGCGCGGAGCCGTTCGAGCGTGGGCGGCAGCAGTCCGATGCCGGCCTGCGCCGCGGCCCACATCGATTCGGGATAGGGATAGTCGGTCCAGCCGTGCAGTTCCAGCACCAGCCGGTCGGTGGGACCGAAGCCGGCGAGATTGCTGCCGAAGTCGAGGTCCACGAAATGCTCCTCCGCGTATCCCAGCCATGAGCGGGCCGCAAAGTCCGAGGCATGGCTACCATCGGCCGAGGAGATCGCAGCGGTGATGTCGTGGCCGGCGTGGTTCGTCGCCCGACGCGGGAAGATCGGCGGGCCGAGCAGCAGCGTGTCGCCCGTGGGCTGCGGATCGCCCCCCGGAAACCGCTCGTCGGGCACCGCATCGCATTTTTCTGGATGATCGATGGCGAATAACGCGGCGGCATCGAGATAGAGAACTTCATCGAATGGCTCGGCGATCTTCAATCGGACCATGCGGCTGCCATCAGGCTCGGTCACGGGAACGGGGGCGGGCCGCACCAGCACGCTCTCGTGGGGCCGCGGCACGCGGGCTGTGCCGTCGGGCAGCATCTCGCCGGTGACACCCGCGCCGAGCAGGTCGGTGACGAAGGCATAGCCCCTGCCATCCCAGGCGAAGAGCACCGGGCAGGAGGTCGTCTTGCGGCTCGTCTCCTCGATCCGCACGAGCTTCCCGGCGGCGACGTCGAGCTCCGCCTGGGGCACGCCGTCGGGCCAGCGGATCCGCACCACGTCGGCCCGCGCGGCCGGGCCCAGCCCGAGCACGACCGGCTGCCGCGGCTGCCCCAACGAGGCCGAGAGCGTCGTGTTTTCCATGACGGCGACGGTCGGACCGGCGAGCGCCGCCACGCGGGCGGCCACGCCATCGGCATTCGTTCGCAGACTGGCGGACCGTTCACGGCGGCCGCTCACCACCAGCCGCACGGCCCGGTTGCCGTTGCCGAGATTCCGCCGCCACTCGAGCCCCCGGGATCGCGACAGGGTGACCAGGTCTGACTGGCCGTCGCCGTCGATGTCGGCCGGCAATGCGGCCAGCAGGTCACTGCTGGTTGGTGACGAGGAAGGCGTTGAGGAAGGCGACTCGAACGCATCAGCCACGACCTCGAGCCTGCCGCCACGATTGATCAGCAGCACGGCGTCGCCGGCCTTCGACAGCCCCACGATATCGGCTGCGCCGTCGAGGTCGATGTCGACGGCCGCGGCTTGCATCAGCGGCGGCGAGGTCACTGTTGCTGGCTGCGATTCGGGCCGCGGGGATATGACCTGCGGCGGCTCGGCTGCAGACAGCATGAGAATGTCGAACCAGCCGTCGCGATCGGCGTCGAGCACGAGGCCGCTCGTGGCCGGCGGCACCGCCGCGCCTGCCGGCAGGAGATCGCGGAACGTGCCGGCGTGAAACCGGAGTAGTCGGTCGTTCCAGACGATCTGCGGTTCGCCACCGGACATGAGCACGATGTCGGGGTCACGGTCGTTGTCGAGGTCGCTGATGGTGATCGTGTCGGCCGCGACGCCCGAGAGCCCTGGGATCGCCTGCTCGCGAAATGCTGGCTCAAGCGGCGGCGGCGGCTTGCCTGCTTCGGCCAGCGGCGCCGTGCCCGTATTGAGAAGCACCGCGGTGCCTCCTGCGGCAGCGCCGCGGGCGATGAGCAGATCGAGGTCGCCATCCTGATCGAGATCGACCCAGGCCATGCCCGCGGCAGGACCGGTGATGCCGGCCAGTCCGGCCGACTCCGTAACGTCTGCAAACCGGCCACCGTCGAGGTTGCGGAGCAGGGCGACCGCGGCCGCGGCGCGGACAGAAGACATCGCGAGGTCGTGTCGGCCGTCGTTGTCGAAGTCGCCCACGGCGATCGCCGTGCCGTCTGCAGTGGTGGAGAGACCGGCCGCGGCGGCGGCCTCTTCGAACCGCGGAAGGCCGCCGTCGGCGCCGCGATCCCTATCCATATACAGGAGTGGGCGGCCGCTAGCGAGCAGGAGCAGGTCGAGGCGGTCGTCACCATCGGCATCTAGCGGCACCACCGTTGCGCCAAACGTGGCTTCGAGCCGGGCGAGCGTGGCGTCGGTTGCGGCCGCTACCGGCTGTGGCGGGCCGATCGCCGTAGGCGGACCAAACTGCGGCAGCACTGGTGCTGTCAGCAAGCCCGTTGTCTCGGTTCGAGTCGCCTGCGGTCGGTCGGTCGCTGCGATCACCTCGCCATACCGCCCCATCTCGGCGTAGCGGATCCGCAGCGGCTCATCCCACTCCACGTCGAGCAGCGCCTGCTGGTCGGCGAGCAACTGCTGCGACCGCGCGGGATCACTGCGACGGAGGTTCATCGCCAGACCGTGCATCGCCGCGGCCAGATTGGGGTTCAGCCGACGGGCCTCCTCGAAGCAGCGGGTGGCCTCGTCGGAGCCGGGTGGCAGCGACATACCGAGGTGATACCAGCCGGAGGCGTCGTGCGGATCGATCTTCGTGACGGCCTCGAAGTGAGGCTCTGCGACGTCGAGCTCGTTGCGGTGCAACGCGATGATGCCCTGGCAGAAGTGCGCGTGGGGATCGTTCGGGTGGTCGCGGAGGACGGCGGCCAGTTCGTCGCGGGCGGCGTCGAGATTCGGATCGGTGGCCGTGTTGAGCAGGGCGATCGCATGGTTGATCCGGGCGGGGAGCCACTCGGGGGCGGCCGTGCGGGCGAGGGCGAATGCTTGTGCCGCCGCGTCGAAGTTGAACTGTTCCATCAGGCCGACGCCGCGGTTGGTGGCCTCCACGGCGGCCTCGGGAATATCGGTGCTGCTGCGGCTGCTGGCGACGCGGCCATCCGCCCGTGGTGCCGCGGCCGGTCGGCTGGTGACGAGCGCCCAGCCGAGCAGGCCGAGCGAGGCGGCCGCGCCGATCACGGCGATCACGAACGTGGGCGTGGCGGTTCTTGGCGAATGGGGCGAATGATCAGCGATGCGTCGCGGGCTGTCGGGGCGGGTCATGATCTCCTCCTCCGCTGCTCGTGATCGAGGCTCGCGCGGGCCGCGGCCGTCGCTTGTTCATTGCCCGCGTAGGTGGGCACGCTGTTCTGAGACACCGTCTGTTGGCGAAAGAGCTGCGGCAGCGGCGCGGTCTCCGTCCGCAGGTGGGCCAGCATCTGGTGGCCGGTGCGGCGCTCGCGGGCGGCGCGGAGGGCGGCCAGGTCGATCGGCGCCACGACGATCTTTTCACCAGGGCCCGGATCGGCCTGCGCGAGGATGCGGCCATCGAAATCGACCGCCATGCTTCCGCCCGGCCACGAGAAGGGCGGATAGTGTGCGGCGCTGGCGGCCTGGTTGGCGGCGACGACGTAGGCGATGTTCTCGATCGCACGGCAGCGGTTCACGACGGTCCACCAGTCGAGCGGCGGCGTCGCGCCCCATGGATCCATGTAGGCAGACACGCGGATCAGCACCTCCGCGCCGCCGATCGCGAGCTGCCGGATGCTCTCGGGAAAGAGCCAGTCGTAGCAGATCGCCGCGCCGAGCCTGCCGATCTCGGTGTCGGCCACCGGAAAGAGTGGTTCACGGTAGCCGGGGAGATCGTGCGGGCTCGTGTGCAGCTCCCATGGCAGCCACGGATTCACCTTGCGGTATTTCGTGAGCAGGCCGTCGGGGCCGATCAGGCAGGTCGTGTTGAAGACGTGCCCCGGATAAGCCGGGTCGCATTCCAGGAACGTGCCGGTCTGGATGAACACGCCGTGGCCGCGGGCCGCCGCGTGGTAGCGGTCGGTGTGTTCGTTGGGGATCGGCACCGCCAGCCGATCGTGGATCTCCGCGACGGTCTCGTAGATCGGCGCCGCGTGGCTGAACTCGGGAAACACCACCAGCCGCACGTCGCCGAAGGGCCGGTCGCCGACGACCGCCCGCTCGATCATGGCGAGCTGGTGGTCGACGCCGGCGGCGATGCCCGAACGGTCCGCCGGGTTGGGGCGGTCGAGCTGGCAGGCGGCGGCGAGATAGCGATCGAGGCTCATGCAC
>CANHYS010000145.1 GCA_947464585.1 Planctomycetaceae bacterium
GTGGCCCTGTTCACGATTGCGGCAGGTCTGTTGGTCGGTTCGGCCACGCTCCTGATGGCGCGGCAGCCCGGCGCCGTGGCGGATGCGCCGGGTGCAGCCCAGGCGATGCCGAAGGTGCCGCCTCTGCCCGAGGGCACACCAGAGGAGATGATGCAGTTCATCGCCAGCCTCAAGCAGGCGAATGTCAGGCCGGCATCACGGAAGGAAATGATCGCCTACATGCGGGATGTGGCCGCCGTCTCGCTGCAGGCTGCCGACAAGATCCTCGCGCAGGTGAAGCCCGCCGATCCACTGCACGATCCCGCCGCGAAGATGAAGCTCGAGAGCCTGATGATGCTCGGCAGGTTTGGCGACGAGAAGGCCGCCGCAGACATGGCGACTTACGCTGCGACGCTGATCAACAGCCCGTCGAAGGATCTGGCCAAGGAAGCCCAGCGGCTGGTGGTCGTCAGCGAGGCCCAGCAGATCCTGTCCTCCGGTGATGCGAAGGCCGCTGAGGGACTGGTCTCAAAGACGACAGCGATGCTCGCGGCCGATCCGGACGACATCCAGACGGCGGGCCTCGCGATGCAGTTGGCCGGCGCGTTTGAGCAGATGCCCGGCGGTGAGGCCGTGGCGGCGGCGGCCTACCGCAGCTTCGGGCCGGCAATGGCCAAGAGTTCGAACGAGCAGATTCGCAAGATGGGAGAGAGCTTCGCCGGCACGCTCCGCCGCCTCTCGCTCCCCGGCAATCCGATGGAGATCAGTGGCACGCTCCTGAACGGGAAGCCGTTCGACCAGAAGACGCTGGCCGGCAAGGTTGTGCTCGTTGACTTCTGGGCCACCTGGTGCGGGCCGTGCGTGGCCGAGATCCCCAACGTGCTCGAGCAATACGAGAAGTACCACAAGGATGGCTTCGAAGTGGTTGGCATCAGCCTCGATCAGGAGCGTGAGGCGCTCGAGAAGTTCGTCACCGAGCAGAAGCTGCCGTGGCCGATCCTGTTCGAGGAGCCGAAGGGAGACGGCTGGCAGCATCCCCTCGCCACGTTCTATGGCATCAGCGGCATTCCAACGGTGGTTCTGATCGGCCGCGACGGCAAGGTGATCACGCTCGACGCCCGGGGCGAGAAACTCGGCGAGCGGCTCGACGCGATCTTCAAGAAAGCGGGCTGAGCGGCCTTGAATTCACCGCCAACATACCGTTCAGCCAGAGGCGGCGCGATCTCGAAACGGGCGGGTGCATTCGACTCGTCTGGCATCCGCAAGGTCTTCGACCTCGCGGCGAAACTCCAAGACCCCATCAACCTCTCGATCGGCCAGCCCGACTTCGAGATGCCGCCGGCTGCCCGCGAGGCGGCCAAAGCGGCCATCGATGCCGGCCGGAACGGCTACACGCCCACGCAGGGCATCGCCGCACTCCGCGAACGGCTGGAGAAGCAGGTCCAAGAAGAGCTGGGCCAGGCCGACCGCAGGCTCTGCGTGACGAGCGGTTCGAGCGGCGCGCTGGCGCTGGTGCTCATGGCCCTGATCGACCCCGGCGACGAGGTGATCATCTTCGAACCGGCGTTCGTGATGTATCGGCCCTTGATCGAGTTTCTCGGTGGCCGGTGCGTGGTGATCGACACCTCGCCGACCTTCCGCATCGATGTCGACCAGGTCGCGGCGGCGATGACCCCCGCCACCCGCGCGATCCTGCTCAACACGCCCGCCAATCCCACCGGCGTCGTGGTGGATGCAGACACGGTCCGCGGCCTGGCGCTCCTGGCGGACGCCCGGGGTGTGACGCTGATCAGCGACGAACTCTATCGGTCCTACTGCTACGACGCCCCCTTCGCCTCCCCTGCCCTGCACTCCGAGTCGGTGGTCGTGATCGACGGCTTCTCGAAGTCGCACGCCATGACCGGCTGGCGCGTGGGCTGGGTGCACGGGCCGAAGGCGGTCGTGGATGCCTGCACCATGCTGCAGCAATACACGTTCGTCTGTGCGCCGCAGGTGGGCCAATGGGCGGCGCTGGCCGCGCTCGACTGCCCGATGGATCTGCCGCTGGCCGAGTGCCGGCGAAAACGCGACAAGCTGATGGCAGGCCTGCGGGACCACTACCGGTTCGTGCAGCCGGGCGGCGCGTTCTACCTCTATCCAGAGGCGCCCGGCGGTTCTGGCAAGGCCTTCGCAGAACGGGCCATCGAGCGGGAAAAGTTGCTCGTTGTGCCGGGCAGCGTGTTTGGCCATGCCGACAGCCACTTTCGAATCGCTTACACCGTCTCCGATGTGATGCTCGACCGGGGCATCGCCGCCCTGCGGCGGCTCGCCGCCTCGTATGGGTAGGCCGGAAGAACTAGCCGATGTGCTCGCCTTCGACGTCGGCGGTGCCAACATCAAGGCGGCCGATGGGCTCGGCTGGGTGCACAGTGAGCCGTTCGAACTCTGGCATCGGCGGTCGGAGTTGCCTGCGGCGCTCGCGCGGATCGTGTCGTCGCGGCGCCCCCGTCGCGTCGTCGCCACGATGACAGGCGAGATCGCCGACTGTTATGCCTCACGACGGGAGGGGGTCGCCGACATCGTCGCCGCGGTGATGGCGGCCTCGCGTGCCGCCGCCGGACCTGCGTGCTCCGTGGGGATCTACCTCGTGGACGGCACGATCGTCTCTCCGGAGGAGGCGGTGCGGCGGCCAGTGGCCGCCGCTGCATCCAACTGGCACGCCGTCGCCCGACTGGCCGCCGCGGTGGCCACCACCGACCGGGCGTTCCTGATCGACATCGGCTCGACGACGACCGACATCGTGCCGCTCGTCGACCGGGCCCCTGCTGTGATGGGCCACGACGACGTGGCACGGATGGCGGCGGGCGAACTGGTCTACACGGGCGTGGAACGGACGCCGCTCGCGACTGTCGTGCGGTCGTTGCCCTGGCGGGGCCGGCTGCATCCAGTGGCCAGCGAACTCTTCGCGCAGTCCCTCGATGCCTGGCTCCTGCTGGGAGGACTGGAAGAGGAGCCCGATTCCATGAAATCGGGCTCTGTCAACACCGCCGATGGTGGGCCGGTCACCCGAGCGGCGGCGCAGCGGCGGCTGGCCCGCATGGTCCTGGCCGATCCGGAACAGGTCACGGAGGACGATGCGATTGCCATGGCGGCATGGTGCGCCGACAGGCAGAGCCTGCAGGTTGCGCGGGCACTTCGCCGCGTTGCGGCCTTCTGCGACTGGCAGCCGCGGTCGATCGTGCTCTCCGGCCACGGCGGGTGCCTGGCCCGACGGGCGCTCGCCCGGGTTGGCTGGGACGTCGATCTCGTCTCTTTACCCGACACACTCGGCCCCGACGTGTCGCGGGCGGCGCCCGCCCACAGTCTGGCACTCATCGCGCGGGGGCAACTCGCATGAGCGGGGCATCACGCCAGATTGCACCGGCAAGGCCTGCCAAGGGCTGGCGGGGCGGTGTCGTCCGAGATCTTCGTGGACCAGATGACGTCTCGCTCCCTGTTGCCGGGCTCGTGGTGCTGAAGGTCGGAGGGAGTCTGCTCTCACGGCCAGACTGGCCAACACTGCTTGCGTCGCTGATCGCGGCATGCAGCTCTCGGTCCTGCTGCCTCGTGGTGGGTGGCGCTACCGTGGTGGATGGGCTCCGCGTGCTCGACCGTGCCGTGCCGCAAGCGACGCAGCTCATGCACGATCTGGCCATCGACGCGATGCGGCTGACGGCGAGGCTGGTGGCCGCGGCCATGAGTCTGCCTTTGGTGGCGACGCCGCCGGACGATGGAAACGTTGCCGTGCTCGATGTGCCGACATGGCTGGCCGTGGGATCGCGAGCGGCGACGCTGCCGGTCGGCTGGGAGGTGACGAGCGATGCGATCGCGGCGAGGGTGGCTGTCGAGCATCGTGGCAGCCTCCTGCTCGCCAAGAGTGTGCCGCCTCCCCCCTGCCCCGACGACCAGCTCGCGACGCTGGCTCGAGCGGGCTGGGTGGACGACCATTTTCCCGTGGCCGCCGGGTCCCTGTCGACGATCGAGTGGGCCGCACCGGATCTCGCGTGACGTCCGCGGTTCGGGGCTGCCCATGCCCCGTCGCCGGACGTTCGCTTCGGCCATCCTGGCCTCCGCTCACTCGATGGCGGCAGCGCTCTCGGCATCCTGCCTTCGCTTGCCGCCAACGCCGGCTCTCGGAGCACGGGCAGCCCCTCACGGATGATGCCGATTCCATACAAGCCCGGAGCGCGAGCGACGGGATAGAATCGCCGTGAGGACTCGGCCCGGAGGGCCGCGTCAGCACCAACCGACGGAGGTCGGCGCCCGTACGCCGGCCGCCAGGATGGCGGCCTCACGCCAGCGGGCGGAGCCCGCCAAGAAAAAATCGCACGACGCGATGTTTTTCGTGTAGTCAGTCCCACCACCAGCCGTCCGCGGGACGTGCGGCCAGTGCCAGCGTGCGTGATTCCGCGATGTCGGGCGAGTCGGCCGTGTTGGCTGCAAAGCCCCAGGGCTGGAAGAGCACGCCACCCGAGGCGCTGACCACCCAGCGGCTGCCCTTCTTCAGACCATGTGCCACCGTCGGCACGCTGGTGGGCACGTCGTAGGCGGGCAGCGGCAGCGCCTTGGCGTCGAGAAGCGGGGAGAGGTCGAGCCCGGCCTGCCCGGCCAACTGCCGACCATGCAGGAGCGCTGCCACCACCGCCAGATCGACACAGTTGACCAGCTCCGCGAACACCGGCTGCTTGCCGGCGAGCCGGTCGTAGTGTGTCGTCATGAGGTCGCACCACTTCTTCGCGGTGGCGTCTGGGGCGGCCTTCGCCGTGCGGGCCCCCTTCGCGTCGAAGAGATCGTTTTCGGTCAGGCACTTCATCCGACGGCCGTTGATCCGCCAGGCGAGTTCATCTGGATCCCGCGAGATCGGTTCATAATCAGCCTCCAGCCAAAACCGGGGGAGCGTCGTCGCCGAGTTCGAACCAGGCGGCACCATCGACAGGTAGCTGGGGAGTTCGGGGATGCCCGACGGCTCAAGCCCCATGCCAACCCGCTTCAAGCGGTAGTCGGCCGCGACCAGCACGCGGGCGAAGCGGCTGTCGCCGGGCACACCGCCCACGGTCACCTGCTGGGGGCCCATGGCATTTTGCATCGCCACGAGCGTGGCGTCGGGGTTCGGGCCGATCGTCTTCTGTGTCCGCAGCAGTGCCTGCAGTCTGGCGACACCTTCAGCCGTGGGATCGATCGAACACTTCATGCCGCCCGCACGGGCCGCGTCGATGGCACGCAGGGCGACGACCAGGTCTTCAAGTTGCAAAAGCGGCCTGCCGCTCGTGGCGGCCACGACGTTGCCAGCCGCGTCGACGGCCAGCGAGTCGGCCGGACCGGCGAGAATGATGTCGTGGCCTTCCGTGTCAACGAATACGTGAGTGATCCGTTCGAGGCCGCCCAAGAAGAGCACGTCGGGCGGCAGCGGACGACTGGCATCGGCGGCCTTCACGGCCGCGACGATCTTCGCGAGGGATACCTTGCGGAGTTTTGCCGCTGCGCCGCGGTCGGCTGCGGCCGTGGCAAACGCCTGGCGTCGTTCCTTGGCCAGTGATTCGACCGCTCGAGGATCGAGGTTGCGCACGATGCCGTCGGCGTCGATCGAGATGCCGCCCACCGCGCCCATACCCATGCCCATACCCATGCCCATCTGGGCGTGGGCTTCGCCCTGCCATGCCAGGGCAAGCACGGCGACGGCACAGGCACACCATGCCGCGGCTCGGAGTCTGGAGATACGGGCAGTTGGTGACTGGAGTTTCATGCCGCAGTTCATGGGGCAACCTTTCATGTCAGGTCATGTCCGGCCAGACATGACAGGCCGACTTGGCGATCATGTCGAGCATGGCGTGGCCTCCCGAGGGAAACCGGCGCAGGGGCGGGAATGCAGGGGATGCTAGTCGCGGAGGGGCGGTTGCGGCAAACCCGTTTCTGCCGGGAAAGACTGCCTTTTTCACCCGTGACCGCCGGCCGCGGACCGATTGGATGCCGGTAGCCCGGTTCCAAGCCCTCCCAAAACGGATGCCGCTGAGTCATGATGCAGGAAAGAAAAGCAGCACACGATGCCCTCCCACCCCACCACCCATCTGCTCGTTCGTGATCCCGTTTCCGGCCAGGCTGTGGTCCCTCTCCTGCCCGGGGAACGCGTGACGCTCGGCCGTGCTCCCAGCAATCGCGTGGTGCTGCACGACGAGCAGGCCAGCCGGTTTCATGCCGA
>CANHYS010000146.1 GCA_947464585.1 Planctomycetaceae bacterium
GCGGTTGCCTGCTTCGAGCGAACGGTCGTCGGGGGCCGGTCACGGTTCGACGACTTCATACGAGGAAATGCAACGGCCCTCTCCGACCAGGAGTTCCTCGGCCTCGACCTTTTTCGCCGCGACGCGCGGTGCATGCACTGCCATCACGGCCCCCTCTTCAGTGACGGTCGCTTCCACGATCTTGGCCTGAGCTTCTATGGAAGAAGCAACGCCGATTCTGGCCGATACGGAGTCACTGGCGTGGCGGCCGACAACGGCCGCTTCCGCACACCGTCACTCCGGGACGTGACGCAGACCAAGCCACTCATGCACAACGGCATGTTTGGTTTGACGGGAGTGCTCAACATGTACAACGCCGGTATGGTGACGCTCAAGCGGGCGGCACACCAGGGCGACGATCCGGTCTTTCCGGTGAAGTCGCCGCTTCTGAAGCCCCTCGGCCTCAATAAACAAGACCTCGCCGATCTCGCCGCTTTTCTCGGAGCGCTCATGGAGCCGCGTCATCGGGAACGGCCACCGGCACTGCCGGAGATCGACGGAGCAGGCGACACCGCCGAGCGATGAACATCGGCGGGGGCAGTCGCAGGCTTCGATGCGACTGCTTTTGTCAACGTGCGAGCCGCAGCTGCCTGCCGCGCGGTCACGATCTCGGCATTGGAGAGCCCCCAGATTCTCACCGCACCGTCAGTAGCCGCGGCCACAATCCGGGTGCCGTCAGGGCTGAGGGCGACGGCCTTCGGGTAATCCCGCTGACCGGGCAAGGCGGCGAGTTCCTGCCCGAGCGCCGTATCCCAGATGCGGACCGTGCCATCCGCTGCGGCCGTGATGATCCGGCGACCATCGGGGGTGAACATCACCTTCTCCACGGAGTCTTCGTGCCCCTGCAACATGCGAATGGTTTGAGCGGAGCCGGTATCCCAGAGGCCCACGGTGCCATCCGATCCGCCCGTCACCATCTGCGTGCTGTCCTGACAAAAGGAAATTGCCCGTACGCTGCCATGGTGGGCCGTGACTCTCGCCAGCAGACTGCCGGTGGCAAAGTCGCTGAGATAGAGGCTGCCGATCGCCATGCCACTGGCCAGAATCCGTCCGTCAGGGCTCACTGCAAGAGATGTCATGTGGCCATGCGGTGAAAGGCCTGCCACCACCTTGCCAGTGGTGCCGTCGAGCAATTTGGCATTGTTGAAGGCGATCCGGCTGCCGCCAAGCCCGAACACGGCGCCGATGTCCCGAGCCGACGAACGAAGGCCGGTGGTTTCCGCCAGAAGCCGGTGTCCTGTGCTCAGATTCCAGACCATCATCGTGGCATCGACTGACGTCGCCAGGAGACGTTCCCCGTCGGGGCTAAAGGCCACCGCGACCTCGCCCCTACCATCCTCCCCGAAATCGTGTAGTTGCTCCCCAGTATCCGTCCTCCAGACACGGATGCCTCCGGACTGCCGCGGTGATGTGAATGCGGCTGCCAGCTGACTGCCGTCTGGGCTGTACGCGAGATGGGCGACGGTGCCCTCTGCGCCGTCGAGCGAGCACACCCGCTCGACGGTCCGCGGGTTCCAGAGCTCAATGTCACCGGTGTCCTTTGATGCCACCGCCAGCTGCTCGCCATTCGGACTGAAGGCGGTGGCTGTCATCCCGCGGAGCCCTGCCAGCACGGCCATCGGTTCAGTAATCGCACGCGACCAGACTCGCACCGTGCCGTCGGCCGAGCCGGAGGCGAACGCGTCGCCGTCGGGGCTGAATGCGAGTGCCCTGATGACGCCATCGTGGCCGATCAACTCGCTCACCAGAGCGAATGTGTGCGAATTCCAGAGGCGAAGGTCGCCGTTTACGGCGCCGCTGGCGATCTGGCTGCCATCAGGACTGAAGGCGACGGTACTAACCATCGCGGCATGGCCGTACAGCCTGCCGAGCGACGCCCCGCTTGCAACGTCCCAGACGGAAAGATCGTGTTCATCGGAGGGCGCAACCAGACGGCTACCGTCAGGACTGAAATCCAGTGGAGTCGGCACTGGACTCAACCACTTGGAGAGGTCGACGGTAGAAATACGACTGCCGTCCTCAGTGTCGTACACGATCAGGTCGAGCCGACGTCGGTCCTCTCGGGTCAGGACCGCGAGTCGAGAGCCGTTGGGACTGAATCGGAATGACGTAGGCCCGGGGGCGGTCCTTTCGTATCTGCCGAGAAGTCTGCCGCTGCCGGCGTTCCAGAGCCCAAGATGTCCCTTGGCGTCGATCGTGACCAGCCGACCACCATCAGGGCTGAACGCCATGCGATGGATTCGTCCGACTTCTCCATCGAGGACCGCCTCAGTCGTGCCTGTCGACTGGTCCACGATACGCATGCCACCATCGCGGGTACTCACCGCGAGGCGTCGGCCATCCGGGCTGAGGGGCAGCGGCTGGACTGAATCTGTCCGACGAATGCCCAACGCAACTGCAGCAGGGCCAGCGGACCCTGTCGGACGAATGCCCAACGCGACTGCAGCAGGGCCAACGGGCCCCAACGGACGAATGCCCAACGCGACTGCAGCGATGCTGCGGGCGGCCCATTGCTGGAGCGACTCATCGTCACACGCCGGCAACCTGTCGTACTGGTACCCGCTTCCAACGTGAAAGCACATGAGAGACCGAGAAAGGAACATCCACATGTCGCGGCGATTTCCCAAAAGCAGCCGCTGTTCCTCAGGCGACATCGGCACCTTCGGGATATTTCGTTCGTCCGCTGTGGTTACGGCAAGAGCCGTTCCCTCGGCATCATAGGCGAGGTCGCAGATGATCCCCAATTGAGAGTCGACGACGGTGAGGGCGTTGTCTAGCTGCGCCCCCAAGCACTGCATTTCAATCGGAAGCGGAGATCCCGTGAGCTCGAGATTTCGCGCGTACAGTTGTCGTGCAGCTCGGTTGTTTTTCGTTTGGAGACATGACTGAAGAGCCCGCAGGTTGGCCGCATAGGCCTGCCGCCGCGAGGTTTCTGCCTCCGCGTCTGCCCGCGTCTTCTCGCGGCGGGCCGCCTCGCGCTCGTCCGCGGCAGCGCGTGCCTGGGCGATGGCGTCCTGTCTGGCCGCATCAGCCCGCAGGGCAAAGATGGCAATGCCCACGACCGCCACAACGAGCGAGGCCACCACGCCCATAGTCGCCAGGGCCGCCAGCCGGTGCCGTCGGGCCAACCTCGTGACTGATTCAAGCAGCCGCGGCGGGCTGGCGCTGATCGGCTCACCGCGGAGAAATCGCCCCAGATCGGCCTCGAGGTCGGCGGCGGTCGCATACCGTTGGCCGCGTTCTTTCTCCAGGCACTTGGCAACGATCGTGTTGAGATCACCGCGGAGCCTCGCGTTGACACGCGAGAGCGATCGCGGCTCGACCTCCTTCACGACGCGGGCCACCTCATAGACTGGCCGCTTCGCAATGTCGTAGGGTAGACTGCCCGTGAGCAGTTCGTAGAGCACGACCCCGAGCGCATAGACATCGGCCCTGACGTCGAGATCGTCTGCCGCCCCGTCGAATTGCTCGGGGGCCATGTAGGAGAGTGTGCCGACGAGCTGACCGATGTCGGTGTGCATCGTCGTCAGTGCCACGTCTCCGTCGGTGGTACGAGCGACGCCGAAGTCGATGATCTTCGGCTGCCCCGTCGAGTCGACCAGGATGTTGCCCGGCTTCAAGTCCCGATGGATGACGCCCTTTTGATGACCGTGGGCGACTGCCTGACAGGCGTCGCGGAAAAGGGTGACGCGATCGCGGATCGAGAGATTCCGCTGCTTCGCATAGGAGGTGACAGGGAGGGCGTCCTCGATGTACTCCATCACGAAGTAGGGCACCTCGCCACCGGGCAGACGCTCCATGCCCACCGAGTAGATCCTGCAGATGCCAGCGTGGGTGAGCCGGCCCAGGATCTGGGCCTCGTGCTGGAACCGCTTCGCGGCCGCAGGGGAGAAAACGCCAGGGCGGATCACCTTCACGGCGACCGTCCGGCAGGGCATTCCCTGCAGCCCTTCATACACCTGCCCCATGCCCCCCTCGTCGATGAGACGGACAATGGTCACGTCGCCAAGCAGCGAGCCGGGGGCGAAGTGTCCGCCACCGGAAGCAGCCCGCTGCCCCATGAACTGGCTCAGACCGGCAAAGCTCAACGCCGAGTCACCGATCGACTGGTCATCCGGGATCGAGGCGTCTGCGTCAGGTCGTTCCATGGGAGAGGATCCCTACCATCGCTCTTATCGTCGCCCCTACCCTCGCTCTTACCCTCGCTCTTACCCTCGTTTGCGCGACAGCATGAACTCGTTGCCCTCGGCATCGACGCACATCGCCAGATGCGGCGGCTCGCCGTTCTCCGGTTCGGGCTCGCGGGCAACCTGTCCGCCGGCCGCCACCACCTCCCGCGCCCCGACGATGACATCGGGCACCTGAAAGCTCAGGCCGGTCCAAGTCCGCTTGCCCTCGCCGCCGGAGTGGATACCTATGACCGACCCAAGAATCTCGACCTCGGCGATCACGCTGTTCTGTTTGAGTACGCGGCCGCCGAAAAGGTCGCGGTAGAATGCCACCGCCCGATCCATGTCGGCGGCCCAGATGACGTACTTCACGCGTTCGACTTTCATCGCGGCAGTATACGACGCCGGCCTCTCCCGCGGAAACCCGGCCGGCTGAGTCGAGGTCTGCATGGTCGAGGTCTCCAGTCGCGGCCCCAGCGGACTGCCGTAGGTCAGGGATTCCGTCCAGGTCCCTGCGGTATCGGTGGGGGCGGGGGCGGCTTGATCTGGCCTCGCCAGGGCACCGACGATTTCTGTTTTCGGCCCGTCGGCTTTGCCAACAGCACGGCGATGCCAGCCAGAATGGCGAGCAGGATCGAGAGCCAGAATCGGGTCGGCATGATAGCGCGCCGTGGGGCTAAGGGGTGAATGTCTGGCTGCCGGGCGGCCTCTGGGGGACCGGAGTGTAGACTGTCCGCGGCAGAGGCTGAAACACGGAGGTTCGCCATGGCACCCTACCGCGACGACGATGATGATGGCGACGACGACTGGGATGACGACGTCGGCAGCAGTGATGATTCCGCTGACGAGGCAACAGTTCCCTGCCCGTATTGCCGGCGTGAAATCCTGGAGGATTCGCCCCGCTGTCCTCATTGCGAGCGATACATCTCCGCGGAAGATTCGCCCCCGCCGCGAAAGCCCCTGTGGGTCATCACCACAGCCCTGATTTGCCTGGCGATCGTCCTCTGGTGGCTGTATTAGCGGTCGCTGCCGCGACGGGCTCATTCGTCGTAGGGAACGTCGTGGTCGCCGGATGGCAGTTCGTCATAGTCGTCTGACACGTTGTCGAGCCACGGGGCGAGATCGGGGAAACTCGTATGACAGGTCATGATTGCTTCACGCACGGCCGCTGCTTCAGCATCCCTGGGAGCACGCGTTCCTGGCTATTGTTCGCGATCATTTGCCACCCCATCGCCAGCGCGGAGGCTCCCCTGTCCACCAGCAGATCGCGATGAGCATCGCGGTGAGCCCGCACACGCTCACCAGAAAGCCGGTCATGTTCCGGACGGGCGGAAAGAGTAATGGGGCGACTGCTAAAAGAGCCACGTACACCAGCGTCACCAGCGTGCCTTCCCATGTGCACGGCGGACCCCACCCCCAGCCATAGGTCTTCATGGGGAACCAGTAACGAGGCACTGGGGCTTGGTCTGGCGTATCAGATTCATCCATGACCGCAGAGTCTAGCGTTCGCCTGATCTCCACGTCTGCATCCCATGCCAATGATTGGATAACCCTCTTTCCCACCCAGCCACCGCGGGCCTATCCTTTTGGCATTCCGCCGCCCCCAGATCTCCGAGGAGCCGCCCCATGCGTGCCATCCTGTTCGCGCTGCTCTGCCTGTCGCTGTCACTCTCCACTGCGCCGCTGCCCGCCGCGGAGCCGTCTGCCAAAAAAGTGCCAGTCGTGTTCGCGGCGTATGCCACGCCACTCGAGGAACCGTGGAACATGGTGATCCACGATGCGCTTCAGGCGGCCCAACGCGGCGGCCGGATCCGCTATGCGTGGCAGGACAACCTCGCCGACTCGCCGCAACTGGCCGCGGCCCTCGCGGCGGAGGTTGCGAAACGGCCCGACATCGTCTTTGTGGACGGCACGCTGGCCGATGCGGAGATCCGGCAGATCGCGGCCGCCAACCCGCAGACCGCCTTCGTTGTGGGCACATCA
>CANHYS010000147.1 GCA_947464585.1 Planctomycetaceae bacterium
GTTGACGCTGCGGGATCCCGCTGGCGTGCGCCCACGTGGCGGCGCGACTGCTGGCGGGAAATCGACCTCGTCGAGGAGATCGCGCGAATCGAGGGCTACGACAAGGTGCCGGAGAACGAGCCGATCGCCGCTCGGCCGGTGGCCGAGTCGGCCCGGGAGCGGACACTGCGGCGGGCGAGCGAGGTGCTCGTGGCGGCAGGCCTCTGTGAGGCGATGACGCGGAGCGTGGTCGGCGAGCCGCTCGAAGTGACAGCCAGCCCGTGGGGTGACACGCCGCCACTGGTCTGTGCACCGCCGCTCGTGCGCGGTGCCGACCGACTGCGTCGCACGCTCCTCCCCAGTCTGCTGGAGGCCCGCGCAGTCAATGTGGCCGTCGGTGCCCAGCGGCCTGATCTCTTTGAGACGGCTCGCGGCTATCTGGCACGACCGGGCGATTCCAGTGGAAAGGCTTCACGTGATCGACCAACCGCCACATCGCCGGCGGAAGAGCCCCTGCTCGTGTCGTTCGTGATCGGGGGCGGCTTCGCCGCCGCCAAGGGACTGGCCGAGGCGGTGCTCGAGCGGCTCGGCCTCGTGGCCGGCGCCGCGAGCGACGCTCGCGTGGTCGTTCGTCCGGTTGTTCTCGACCTGTTCGCCCCAGGCCGCGTTGGCGAGATCGTGCTCGAGCGCCCAGGCCATCCCGCGGAGCGGGTGGGCGTGATTGGAGAAGTGGCCGCTGCGGCGCTCGCTGCGGCCGGACTCAAGGACCCCGTGGCTGCCGCAGAGCTCCGGCTTGACCGCCTGGAATTCGCCGTCGACAGAGAGCCGTCGCGATGCCGTCCCAGCGATTTTCCGGCGATCGAGCGGGATGTGAATCTGATCGTCGATCAGGCGGTGCCGTGGGGCGACATTGCAACGGCGATTGACGACGGTGGCGGCGCGCTGTTGGAAGAGTGTCGGCTCGTGCAGGTCTGGACGGATGCCGAGCGGCTCGGCGCGGGCAAGAAGAGCTTCGTCGTGTCGCTACGGCTGAGAAGCAATGCAGGCACGCTCTCCGGCGAGGAGGCCAACCGTACGGTCGAAGCGGTGGTGGCGGCCTGCGGACGGCAGTGCGGCGCGGTGCTGCGGGCGTAATCCGGGCGTGATCTGGGCGCCGCCGGGCGGGCTCCCCGAACACGCTGCGCTCGCTCGGCGGCTCGGCGACCGCGTCGGGGATGATGGCACGCGTGCTACGCCGAGGCACGGCTGAAACGTGCCCTGATGGTGAGTGCCGGTGCTGAAGTGCCGCATTGGTTCGCCGGCTGCGGCATGCTCGTCGCCGGCGGACTTTGACGTTGCAGACTCCGCGCGCGTGGTACACCAACTCGCGCAGTCAAAGTGCACCGGCTCCTGCGCGTGCCTCCGACCGGCTCCTCAGCATCTGGAGATGAAGCCACCCATCCATCCGCTACCGGTCGGCGTAGACCCGCGTGATCTCTTCTTTCGTGATCGGCGAGGGGTGGTCGTCGCTCACCAGTTGCACCTGCATCCGCTGGTCGCCTTCGCGGCGACCTCGGACGCGGACGCGGAAGACAGCCTCTTCAGTGGGCGCGAGTCTGGCCAACGGATCGAAGATGACGGTGAGGTTTTCGACGCGGTGGGCCGCCGGCCCCTTGGCGTCGACCGGTTCGAGATCGCCCAACAGCGTCGCCGTGAGCCGCACGCCGCTGGCGGCTTTCGTCCCTTGGTTGGCGATGCGGACGATGTATTCCGTCACGCCGCCGACCTCGATCGGGTCTTCGCTGTCGGTGACCTCGAAGAAGAGCGCGGCCAGACCTTCGACCTCGACCGTGTGCGCCGCCTGATCGGAGGGGCCATCGCTGCTCCGTGCTGCCGCGACAATCTTTTGCGGTCCGAGATCGACGGGCATCAGCACCATCTCGACGGTGCCGGTCTCACCTGGAGGGAGTTCCTCCAGGTTCCACAGCACGCGATGGAAACGCTCCTCGTACCAGCCCGCATGGTTTGCCCGCACGAATTTCATGCCCGGCGGCAGTTGGGCGACCAGTTCCACCGCCCGGGCAGGCGCCGTTCCGGCGTTGACCATCGACAACACGCAGGTCGCAGGCCGCTGGAGGTAGCGGCGCGACGGCATTTCGGCCGACAGTTCGATCGTGGGGGCCGTGACCTCGATGCGGATCGGCTGCTCGACCTCGAGCCGGCCATCGGCCCGGGCTGCGAAGCGGGCCATGTGGACTCCCGGCCCTGTGGAGCCCAAGACCAGGTCGATCGTTCGTGATTCACCAGGACGCAGCTGTCCGACATCGAATTCCAGTTCACGACCGGCGCTGTGCGAGACACCGTCCGGGAGCAGACCATCGAGCACGACGCCGGTGGCGATGCCGGTGCCCGGGTTGCTGACCTTGAGCGAGAGCTTCACATCGCCTCCGATCCTCACGGCCTTGGTCTCGGATGCCTCCAGTTTCAGGTCAGGCTTGGTGGCTCGTGACCGCACCGACGCTTCCGTGCGGAAACTCACACTGGCCACACTGCCGATCTCGCCCTCGATCTCAGGCATCACCTCCATCGACACGCGGGCTTCGCCGCCGGGTGCGATGACACCGAGCGCCCAGACCAGTTCGGCCGTGACGCCGCCGGGGTTTGCGCCGGGCACCAAGGGCTGGCCGGCCCCGACGGGGCTGGCTGGCGGCGTGGTGGTGATGAGTGTTGTGCCGTAGGGCACGGTGTCGCGAAGAGTGACATCCTGGGCCGTTGCCGTACCGACGTTTCGCACCAGAATCTCATAGCGGGCCGCCTTGCCCACCTGGATCTCACGGGGGCCTCGCTTTTCCAGCGCCAGTTGCGGCGTCTGCAGGCCCTCCAGTTGCATCGGACCAGGCCGTCCCTGTCCCGCCGTCGCCGCCCCCGGGCCGTTGCTGGCACCGCCCGACATCGGGCCGCGGGGATCGTTGGTCATGGTGTTCATGCTGTTCATGGGGACAGGCGGAGCCGATCGTGCGGGGCCCATCGGGGGCGCGCTCGCAAAGGGGTTGGTGGCCGCGGTGCTGATCACGGGGGCCGACGTTGCCGCGGGGGCAGGGGCTGGAGCCGCAGCCGCTGACCGAAAGCTGGCCGGCGGGATGATGTCGGGCGATGTGAAGCCACGCGGTGCGGATGTCGCATCCATCGGCGCGGCAGGGGCTGGTGGAGGGAACGGCGGTGGCGCCGGTGCTGTCGGCGGCAGGTCGCCGCCGATGGGCGTCGTGGGCTGGGGAGGCTCCACCGCTATCGCTGCGGTCGAGGGAGCGGGAGCCGCGGCGGCCATGGTGGGCGGTGCAGGAGCCGGGAGATCGTCCCCGGATGATCCATTCGCCGCCGCCGCCGCCGCCGGCGCGGATGGAGCCACAGCCAAGGGAGTCTCGCCGTGCGGAACTGGGGGCTGCACCGGTGCCTCGCTCGGGGTGACGTCATCGCCCGACCGCTCCGCGTCGGCGGGCGTGGTGGCATCGGCTGGATCCGGTGGGAGTTGTGCGTCGAGTGGCTCCGCCTCGGCGGATGCCAGCCGGATCGGCTCGTCGCCGGTTCCCGGGAAGCGGCCCGGGGGCGCGAATCGCGATGTCCGGCCGTCGTGCGCTGGCGGCGCCGGCATGGGAAGCGAAGAGTCTGGTGCCTCGAGCGCAGCCGGCCTGGTCGGATAGCGGTCGAGCGGCGCCGGGCTGGTGGCTGGGGCAGCGGGCGCTCGCCAGCCGCGTTCATTCATCGCACGCGGGGCGTCGGCATCGCTCGTGGGAGGAGAAAACTGCCTCGGCTCCCACGGGGCGGTATCGGGCTGGGCATTCGCGACCCCGCCATCATCTCCCGACGATACCGTCTCGTCTGCCGCGAAGGCGACGGCAGGCGCGTCGGGAGATGCTGTCGGCAGGGCGGTCTGCACTGGCGACGCCATATTCTCGCCACCGCCGGAGCGGCCGATGCCAAGTGCCCAGACGAGGCCAAAGCCGGTGCCAGCACAGAGCACCGCCCCCAAAACCAACGGCAGGCTCGACCGTCGCGGAGCAACGACGAGATCTTGTCGCGAGGTGCGTTCGGCTTCTTGCGCGGGCTGTGCGGGCTCTTGCATCGGAGGGTCCCCGGAGGATGAATCTCGGGGAAGTACCACACCCGACGGGCTGCAAGAAAGCCCATTTGCAGCGGTGTCGTGGCTTAGGCAGTCAGGAGGAGTTGGTGAAGATGGAAATGAAACTTGCCCAGCTTCCCGCCGTAGTTGCCTGCCGAGATGGCAACGAGCTCAGGGCCGATGGCCGCACGGATCCCGGCCACCATCGCCCCCGCCACAGCAGACTCGTCAACGCCGTCGATGACGATCTCAAGGCCGCAGGCTGCCCCATCCACGAGACAGGTCTCCACTCGCCCCACCAGCGACGGGCAGAACGCCTCGTTCGTCGAGGCGCGGAGAGCCTCGTAACGCGAGCCGACCTTGCTGCCCGATCGGACGACGCCTCCCGGAAAGGGCGTGATCGTGCCGGGAGTGGCGGCGATGGCGTCTACGGCCCGTCTGGCGGCGGCAAGCGTGGCGGTCAGCGATCGGCCCTGCAGGATGAAATTTCCGCCCCCGACACCCTTCTCGATGCCCACCGACTCTTCCACGAGAAACTCCCCGTCCATCACCGGCACCCGCCAGTATCGGCGTCCATCCATCACCTTCGTCTTTTCGAACCCGTCGCCGAAATACCGCACGTGCGCCCCCAGCGGCCGCCGCTCCTCCGCTGCGGGCAGGCCGTCGAAGACGCTCGCCGTGGGGCATGTCAGCAGGCACTGCGCGGTGCGGTTGGCAATCGCCTTTCCGACGCCGTCCGCAGTAAAACCGAACGCCAACACCGCCGCTCCGGGGCGGCCGTCGGGCGTTTCCTCCGGCTCGAGCCAGCGTTCCACCCCGATCTCCGCATCACAGCCGATCACGCTCGTGCCGTAGCCGCACGCGGCGCGGACCGCCGCGTCGAGCCAGTGCGGATCGGCCGCGGTGACGATGAGCCTGACGTACCGGAGCCGAAAGGCCTCGGCGAACGTGTCAACGATCCGTGTTGATTCGATGAGCATGGCGGTGTGTCCAGACGGGGGTTCAAGGTGTCGAGCCGTGGCCGGCATGGGGCCGGATGTGGTTCAGGCCCCGAAGATTCCGTGTTCTCCCCGCGGTTGGGTTTCGCATATCCTATCAAGCATCGCGGCTGGCCCTCCATGGCCGGCTGCGGTCCATGGCAGTGAAGACTGCCCGCTGCTTGTCCGCCCCCCACAAGCCAAAGGATGCCGATGATGTCGTTTCTGAACCGTGCAGTCGTGTCTGCGGTATTTCCTGTCGTGATTGTCACGGCCTTCGCAGCGCTGGCTCCGTGCGCCGCTGCTGCCGACTCGCTCGCGGCCAGCGGCGTGGCGATGATTCCCGAGGACGCCGCGTTCGTCTCGGCAACCCTGCGGGCCCGGGAGCAGTACGACCGGTTCGTGAAGAGCAACGCCTTCGCCGCCCTCAAGAAGCTGCCGTTCGTATCCCGCGCCGCTGATTCCGTCGAGGAACAGAAGCTGCAGCCCGGCAGCCCGCTCTCGATCGCGGCGACCTTCATGGAACTCCCCGAGAACGAGCAGGCCTTGGAATTGCTCAAGGACATGGTCGCGAGCGACACGTTCGTCTACGGCGAGCCGTCGTGCGTGACGTTCGTGGAGCTCATGAAGAAGATCCAGCAGGCGCAGAACGCCGCCGGTGTGCTGCGGCTGGCCAGCGGAGACGCTTCGGTCGGTGGCTTTGAAGTCGACGTACTCGAAGGCATCGAAGTGGAAGAGATGGACGAGGATGACGACGAGGACGATGACGACGAAAAGGGGGCCGCCGACACCCGCAGGCAGTTGCGTGCCAAGCCGGTGCGATTCCAGGCCGCCGATGCCGCCGAGCAGATCTCTGCCGACGAACTTGCCACGCGGTTGGTGGTCAAGACGCTGTCGGAGAACATCAACCTGATCGTGGTGCCCGACGTGGTCTGGGGGTTCAAGACCACGAAGCTCGACGCCGCCACATCGCAGCTCAAGCGGATCGAGGTGCTCATCAAGCTGATCACGCAGGCCAACCCCGCCCTTGCCGACTCGCTCAAGCGCCGCAAGGTGGCGGGGGGCGAGGTGGTGACTTTTACGATCAAGCCGGACGCCAATCTCATTCGCGACGCGATCCCCGGGCTGGA
>CANHYS010000148.1 GCA_947464585.1 Planctomycetaceae bacterium
ACCTCGTCGATGACGTGGAACGGACTCACATGAAAGGTCGCGGCGTTCGTGAGCTGGGTCTTCGTCCGGATCCGGAAGACGTGCTCTCCCGGAGGACAGTCCGGCGCGATCTCGAAGGTGCACTTCACCGTGCCGTGCTCGAACTTGCCTTCATAGGAGATGTCGACGGCCTTGATGCCAGGCCGGTAGAAGATGAACTCCTGCGGGTCGGCGATGTAGTTGCCGGAGATCTTGACCTCGACCGTGGACCCCTTCTGGCCGCACCGAGGCCGCACCGAGTTGAAGTTGTTCCAGTGGGCCTCCGCAGGCCGGGCTGCCACGGCGACGCAGACAACCGTGGCAGCGATCACCACCCAGATCCGCGCCATCCAGATCCGCGCCATCCAGGTCCGCGCCATCCAACGCTCCACCAACGAGCCGCGAACCGCGGCAGCATATCCAGCGACCATGGCATGTCTCCCGTGTCTTCCCACGCACCCACCCCGACAGAAAAGCTCGCCACAAAGCCGGCCGTCACGCCGGCCGCCATCCCGACTCAGCTGAGAATGGCCTTGACGAGATTGCCGTCCTTGATGATCTCGATCGGCCGCGTGCCGAACGCCACCAGTTCCTTGTTGGCATCGATGCCGAGCTGGTTGTAGATCGTGAACTGCAGGTCCTCCAGCGGCACCGCATCCCGCGCCGGCTCGCCGCCGGTGGAGTCGCTGGCGCCGTGGATCACGCCCTTGGCGATACCGCCGCCCGCGAGCAGCATCGAATAGACCCGCGCCCAGTGGTCGCGGCCGCTCTCGCGGTTGATCTTCGGGGTGCGGCCGAATTCGCTCGTCACCCAGAAGAGCGTCGTGTCGAGCATGCCGCGACGGTCGAGATCGGTGACGAGCCCCGCGATCGCGTGATCGAGCGGCGCCATCTGGTCGAGGCAGCTGTTCCGCACGTCGACATGCGAATCCCAGCCGCCATATTCCACGGTGACGAACCGGGTGCCGGCCTCCACCAGCCGGCGGGCGATGATCAACCGCTCCGCCAGGCCCTTGGGGTGATACTTGCCGTCGGGGCCCTTCACGGCACCGGTCACCTCGCTGCCGTAGAGCTTGAACGTCTCCTCAGGCTCGCCCTCGAACGTGAACGCCTTCTGGGCGTTGGACGACGTGAGCAGCGTGTAGGCGCTCTTATAGAACTTGTCCATCGTGTCGAGCGTGTCGGGATCGGCTTCCAACTCCCGCATCTGCTGCTGGACCAGTTCCCGCGCCTTCTTGCGGCGGTCGAACCGGTCGAGCGAGACGCCCTCGGGAATCGAGAAGTCGCGGACCTTGAAGCCCCTGTCTTTCGGATCGGCGTTGAGCTCGAAAGGGCCGTAGGCGCTGCTCATGAAGCCGGTGCCACCGACGAACCCCGGCATGCTCGGAATCGCGATGAACGGCGGCAGGTCGCCACGCGGGCCGAGTTCGTGGGAGACGATCGACCCCATCGCCGGGTAGTCGATCACGGTGGAAGGCGTGTAGCCCTTGAAGAGGTGGTAGGTCGCCAGGCCATGGTCGGGAATCTTGCCGACGACACTCCGCACGACCGAGACCTTGTCGAGGATCTCGGCGGTCTTCGGCAGGTTTTCACTGAGGATGTCGCCGCCCTTCGTCTTCAAGACGCCGAACGAGCCGCGATACTCCGACGGCGCCTCCGGCTTCGGGTCGAACGACTCGTGGTGAGGAAAGCCGCCGGGGAGATGGAGCTGGATCACGCTGAGGGCCTTCGGAGCCCCCTTCACACCGGTGCCCGCCTCCGCGGAAAATGCCGACGTGCCAGCCTCACCGCGGGCTTCGAGCCGCAACAGATCGCCGAGCGACAGTCCGAGGGCGCCGAACACGCCAGCCCGCACGGCCTGCCGTCGGGAGGTCATGGTGCGAAATCCCTCACAGCCGCCGGCATCGACACCGGTGCGACGCGATTGCCTGCGAACACGGTCTGACTGGGCCATGGCACAGCTCCAAAAACGAGGACCGACGATGGCAACCGCCGGAAGAACGAACCTCCACCAACTGTCATGATAGCATCTCCGGCCAACCGGTGCGAAGCCCAGGCGCCGGAGGCCCGCCACCCCCTACTCGATCAGCATCGCGTCGCCGTAGCTCAGGAACCGATACCGCTGCCGGATCGCCTCCTCGTAGGCCGTCGCGATCAGCCCGCGGGATGCGAACGTGCTCACCAGCACCATCAGCGTCGTCCGCGGCATGTGGAAATTCGTCAGCAGGCAGTCGACGGCGCGAAACTCGAATCCAGGTCGGATGAAGAGATCGGTCGGCCCGCTCCAGGCCGCGAGCCCGCCGCCCCGGGCGGCCGTTTCGAGCGTGCGGGCGGCGGTCGTGCCGATCGCCACAACGCGGCCTCCTGCGGCCCGCGCCGCGGCGATGGCGGCAACGGTCGCCGGAGGACACTCGCACCACTCCGTGTGCATCGGGTGGTCTTCGAGCCGCTCCACCGAAATGGGCCGAAAGGTGTCGATGCCCACGTGCAGTGTCAGGCTTGCGCGGCCGATGCCGCGGGCTGCCAGTTCCGCGAGCAGTGACTCGGTGAAGTGGAGGCCGGCCGTGGGAGCCGCCGCCGCACCAGCCTCACGGGCGAAGACGGTCTGGTAGCGCTCGAGGTCGCCCTCCTGCTCCGCGCCGCCGCGGATGTAGCCTGGCAGCGGCACGCGGCCCACGCGGGAGAGCAGCGTGGTGAACGGTTCGGCGACTTCGGGCACGGCCAGCCACGTTCCCCCTTCGGCGCGGCCCACGAGCCTGATCGCCACCGCATCGGCCCCGTCGCGGTCGGTGAGCATCACCCGCTCGCCGAGCGCTGGCCGCCCGCGGGTGCTGGCGAGCAGTTGCCATCCGCCGCTCGCCGCATCGACCCGCAGGAAGAGCCCTTCCCAACGGCCACCGGTCTTCTCGCGGCGGCCGACCAGCCTGGCGGGCACGACCCGCGTGTCGTTGACGACGACAAGGTCTCCAGGCCGCAGGATCTGGGGCAGATCGCGAACGTGCCGATGGTGCAATACACCGGTTGCGCGATCGACCACCAGCAACCGCGCCGCCGAGCGGTCGGCCAGCGGCTCCTGCGCAATCAACTCCCGCGGCAATTCGTAGTCGTAGAGATCGGCGTCGGCCATCCCATCATTCTATCCGGCTTCACGCGACACATGGCATCCTGCCATTGTCGCTTGGCGACCGCAGGTCGCTTGTGCTGCGCTTCGCATCCTGCGAAGCAGGTTGACGACGTGTTTGGGGAGCCCGTCCGGCAGCAGGGCCATACCACTGGTAGACTCATCTGCATGTCGTCCAGCATCCATACCAGCGTCCTTCCCGCCGAGGTCATGTCGTTCCTGGCCGTGAAGCCCGGCATGCGAGTGGTCGACGGCACACTCGGCGGCGGCGGCCACACGCGGCTTCTCGCCGAGGCGGTGGGCCCCACGGGGCTCGTCATCGCCATCGACCGTGATCCGGAGGCCATCGCACGGGGCGCGCGGGAACTGGCGGGCCTGCCCGTCCGATTTGCCCAGGCCAACTACTGCGACGTTCCAGAGGTGCTTGACGCCCTCGCGATCGACAAGGTCCACGGCGTGCTGCTCGACGTCGGCCTCTCCAGCGATCAGCTGGCCGATGCGTCGCGAGGGTTTTCGTTCGAGTCGGACGGCCCGCTCGACCTGCGGTTCGATCCGACGGAGGGGGAGCCGGCCTGGAAGCTGGTCAACCGCATGAAGCCCGACAACCTCGCCGACATCATCTTCGAGTATGGCGAGGAGCGGTACAGCCGCCGGATCGCGCGGCGGATCGCGGCGGTGCGCGAGAAGCAGCCGATCCGTTCGGCACGCGAGTTTGCGGCAGTCGTACGATCGGCCATTCCGCGGCAGACGCCGCCGCCTCGGATCCATCCGGCTACCCGCACCTTCCAGGCGCTACGAATCGCCGTGAATCAGGAACTCAAGAGCCTCCGGATCGCGCTCGAGAGGATTCCCACCCGACTGGAGGTAGGCGGGCGGCTGGTGGTGATCTCGTTCCACTCGCTCGAAGACCGACTCGTGAAGCAGGCGTTTCGCAGCCCGCAGATCTGGGAGTGCCTGACACGGTCGCCCGTGGAGGCCTCCGAGGAGGAGGTGCTGCGAAATCCCCGCAGTCGCTCGGCGAAACTCAGGGCTGCCCAGCTTGCCCCGCCCCCCAGCGGCGACTGAGCCCGCCCGGCGGATCTGGCCGCGGCCACGGCCGATCGATCTGGCATCAGACGGGGCAATTCACGACACTCCCGCCCCCTTCTCGGCCGCAGGCTCACGAACGATTCATGGGACGCGAAACAAAGATCCTGCTGGCGCTGCTCGCGACGCTTGCCGGCGTGTTTCTCGGCGTGCTCTCGATGAAACTGCTCGTACCGCGGCCCCCGATTGGTGCCGGACCCGACGTGCACGTCGACGTTGCCGACACCGAACAGCACGAACTGGTCGATCCGCCCTCTCCCTCTGCCTCCGGCCCCGCTGCCGGCAGTCCTGCCGTCGGCGGGGCGTCGCTCGCGGATGCCGGGCCACTCGTTCCGCCCCGCGCTCCCGAGCGCGGATTCACGCCTGAAACTGGCGATCTGCTGCCACCCCCGATGGCACTGGAGCCCCCGGTCGGCCAGTCGCCCGGCACCTCGTCATCGACCGCCGAGATCGCGGCGAGCGGACCCGTTTCAGCAGCCGCCGTTCCAGCCGCGCCGCCGCGGCGGGATCCATTCGTAGCGCCTGCCGGACTCCAAATGCCGATCACCCAGCAACCGATCACGGAATCCGAACCGCCGGCCGAACCGCTGCCGACCTCAGCAGCGGCCTATGTGGCGAGCCCGGGCGATTCCTGGTGGGGCCTCGCGGAGCGGGCCTACGGCGACGGTCGATTGTATCGGGCGCTCTTCGCATGGAACCGCGTGATCGATCCGCGGGTCTCCCTGGCTCCGGGCACGCGGCTCGAGATCCCGTCGCGTGCGAGGCTCGAAGCGGCTTGGCCAAAGCTGATGCCGGCTGAATGAGACGCCGCAGTGGCGATCGGGGCGTGTGTTAGGCCGCATCCCGTCGCTCACGCTCAGGGCTTGCATCCCGTCGTTCACGCTCAGGGCTTCCATCCCGTCGCTCACGCTCTGGGCTTGCATCCCGTCGCTCACGCTCTGGGCTTGCATCCCGTCGCTCACGCTCAGGGCTTGCATGAGACGAGTCACGCCCCAAATAAAAGCCCCCGGCGTGAGCCGGGGGACTGCGGGCAACGGTGCACCGCTCGTGTCACGTCAATTCGTCAAAAAGCCCGACCTACTTCACGCCAAACTTGTAGGCCGTGTTCTTCGGGTCGAAGTCGGCGTCAGTGAAGCCGTTGTTGGTCTTCACGTTCATGTAGGTGTATTCCTCGAGGAGCACCGGCTGGCCGCCCGCTTCCTGGGGCCAGTCGTAGGCCTCGTAGCGGATCGGGATCGTCAGCTCATCATCGATGAACACGCGGGCGAGATGGAATCGAAAGTTGCGGCGTGGCACCGGATGCGCCACCTGCACGCAGGTGCAGATGCGACCGTTCACCTTCGCATTGGGATAGAAGTTCACATCGCATTCGCCGAACTGCTTGTCATGTTCCGCCACTTCCACCAGTCGCTTGGCGAGGTTCTCGACGCCGATCTCGGTGATGGGGTAGCGATTGCCCGTCATCGCCAGCATGCTCTGCGGCTTGAGCGACACGGTGCCCACCATGGCCCGCACGCCACTGCCGGCATGGGCCAGCATGTTGCCGTCGTTGTGGCCGGCCACGTAGATCACTTCCTGCCCCTTCACGCTGTCGGGCCCGAGGAAATACAGGTAGACGCTGAACGGCTGCGATCGAATCTTGGCGAACATGTATTCATGCTCGCCAAGCTTGCCGTCGATCCGCTCCCGCTTCACGATCGTGCAGGAATAATCGCGCACGTTGGCGTTGATCTTGGCGAGCCCCTGCTGCGCGAGGTCGAGCGCCGGTTGGAGCGGATGCATGCCGGTGGCCGCCTGTGCCACGCCGGCGTTGGCGTTGGCCGTCGACAGTCCGCCGTTGGGCACGAGGCCCGGTCCGTTCAGGCCTGCGTCGCCGGCGGCAGGCTGGGCCGCAGCAGGCTGCTGACCGCAGACGGGAGATCCGGCCACGA
>CANHYS010000149.1 GCA_947464585.1 Planctomycetaceae bacterium
GCGGTGAATGCCGGCAGCGTTACCGTGGAGGGACCGCTTGGCAAGCTTGAGCACCGCGTCCACCCTGCCGTGGCTGTCGCTATGGATCAGGGCTCGTCGTCGCTGACGGTGACTCGCTCGGATGACCATCGGGTGGCCCGGAGCGTGCACGGGCTCACGCGGGCGCTCGTGGCCAACATGGTCGAAGGCGTTTCAAAGGGCTACGAAAAAAAGCTCGAGATCGTCGGTGTCGGATATCTGGCTGCGATTCAGAAGAACGTCCTGCAGTTGCGGGTCGGTTTTGCCAACGAATTGCAGGTCCCGATTCCGGCCGGCCTCACGGTGACGTGCCCGGATCAGACGCACATCAGCATCAAAGGCATCGACAAGCAGCTCGTCGGCCAGTTTGCCGCCGAGGTTCGCGCCCTGAGAAAGCCTGAGCCCTACAAGGGAAAGGGCATTCGCTACGAAGCCGAACAGGTGCGCCGCAAGGCCGGCAAGGCCGTCACCAAGTAATTCATTTCACTCCATCGTTATCCAGTTTCCCGAACGCTTCTCCCCCCAACCTCCTCATAGCCAGCACCACCTGCCATGGACCACGCCCGTACGATTCTCCGCCAGCGTATCCGCCGCCGCCATCGCGTGCGACGGTTCATCCGCGGCACGGCGGAGCGGCCCCGCCTGTCTGTCTTTCGCGCTCACAAGCACATCTACGCCCAAGTCATCGACGATGCCTCGGGCCGAACGCTTGCGTCCGCCAGCACCATGGACAAGCAGCTTCGCGACACCCTCGGCTTTGGCGGCAACACGGATGCTGCCGCGGCGATTGGTCGGACCGTCGCCGAACGGGCGCAGGCTGTCGGCGTAAAGAAGGTCTGCTTTGACCGGGGTGAGTTCCGCTATCACGGTCGTATGGCGGCACTGGCCAATGCGGCCCGCGAGGCCGGTCTGGAGTTCTAAAGTCGGCAGGTCCGAGCAGGGTTTTCCGAGCAGGTCTACAAGTCAGCGGTATTCGCGGTTTCCACAGAACAATACACAGCCTTCCAACCGAGAGAGCCAATCGTGTCCACAGGTGGCAGCAGAGACAGGGATTCGAGAGACAGGGATTCCCGCGGCGGCGATTCCCGCGGTGGGGAGTTTGCTGAAAAGGTCGTGAAGGTGCGCCGGTGCGCCACAGTCGTGAAGGGCGGCCGGCGGTTCAGCTTCGCCGGTCTGGTCGTCGTCGGAAATGGCCGCGGCAAGGTTGGCTGTGGTTACGGCAAGGCCAACGAAGTGCCGCCCGCCGTCGAGAAGGCGATCAAGGACGGCATGAAAAATCTGATCGAGGTGCCGGTTGAATCGGGCTCGATTCCTCATCGCGTGGAGGGCTTCAGCGGCACGGCGAAGGTGATCATGCTGCCCGCCAGCCCTGGTACCGGCATCATCGCCGGTGCGGCTGTCCGTGCCGTCTGTGAATCGGCAGGCATCCGTGACGTGCTGACGAAGGCCCATGGTTCCACGAACCCGGTCAACCTCGTGAAGGCGGCGCTCGACGCCCTCAAACAACTTCGGACGCGTGCGGATGTGGAGCGACTTAGGGGCGTGTCGCTCTCCTGAGCGAAAAACGGAAAGCGGAATACGGAAAAGGCAGACCATGAAACTCAACGATGTCAACAAGGGCGTCCACAAGAATCCCAAGCGGCTGCGGGTGGGACGTGGGCCGGGCTCCGGCCGCGGCAGAACCGCCGGTCGCGGCAACAAAGGCCAGGGACAACTCGCCGGCTGGAGCGCCCCAGCGATCTTCGAGGGTGGCGGCACGCCGTTGATTCGTCGCATCCCCAAGCGCGGTTTTCATAACCGCCATGGCAAGATCGTGAAGGACGTCAACGTGGAGGACTTGGAAGAGCGGTTCGCCGCGGGGAGCGAAGTGTCGCCGGAAAGCCTGCGGACCGTCGGGCTTGCCAAGGGGATCTGGCATGAGGTGAAAATCCTCGGAAACGGCACCATCGCCAAGTCGCTGAAGGTCTCTGCCCACCACTTCAGTGCCCAGGCACGTGAGAAGATTCTCGCCGCTGGTGGAACGGTCACCGAGATTCCCGGTCCGGCGCCGGTGGTGCGGAACAAGCGAAATACAAAAACGGCATCGCGGAAAAAGCCGGCCGCAGGGTAGGGTGGTGTGCCGGCGCCCTCGAGTGCTGCCAAATCCGTCCGAGCCCCAGAGGTTGAGGAGCCCTTCCCGTGCTTGAAAAGCTGCGCATCATCTTCACGATCCCAGAGCTGCGGCAGAAGATTCTGCTGACGCTGGGGCTCCTTGCGATCTACCGCGTTGGCTGGCAGGTGCCCCTTCCAATCGTTGACCCCAAGGCGATGACCGCGTTCGCGGAGCAGTCTGGCGGCATCGGCGATCTGCTGCGAACGGTCGCCGTGTTCTCCGCGAGCCAGCTCTCCCAGGCCACCATCTTCGGCCTGGGGATCATGCCCTACATCTCCGCGTCGATCATCTTCCAGCTGCTCGCCACGGTGTGGCCGCCGCTGGAGCGGCTTTCGAAAGAAGGGGAGGCGGGCCGCAAGAAGATCAACGAGTACACCCGCTACGCCACCGTGTTGATCTGCCTCGTGCAGAGCTGGGCCTACGTGGCATTTCTTTCGTCGCAACAAGTGGGCGACACTTCGTTGATCCAGTCGAGCTTCCTCGTCGATGGCCGGCTCCCGTTGGTCTGGCAGTTCGTGGCCGTGATGACGATGACCGCGGGCACGATCTTCCTCATGTGGCTCGGTGAACAGATTGACGAGTTTGGGATCGGCAACGGGATCAGCCTGCTCATCATGGCGGGCATCCTGGCGGCCATGCCGAGTGCCCTGGTCCAACTCGGCAGCGATACGACCTGGGAACTGGGCGGTGGCGGCGGCAAGATGGGCGTGGAGACGCTGCTCGTGCTGGCGGCACTCTTCGTGGGCGTGGTGGCGGGTGTGGTGTTCATGACGCAGGGCCAGCGTCGGATTCCCACCCAGAGCGCCAAGCATGTTCGCGGCCGTCGCGTGTACGGCGGCACCCGGCAGTATCTGCCGTTGCGGGTGAATCAGGCCGGCGTGATGCCGATTATCTTCGCCAGTTCGCTGCTTCTCTTTCCCCAGATGTTCTTCCAGTACCTGCACAATGCCTATCCCGGCAACACCGTGCTGGGCGCCCTGCACGATTCCTTCACTCGCGGACAGTCGTTCCTCTACAATGTGCTGTACGTCGTGCTGATCTACTTCTTCTGCTACTTCTGGACCGCGATCACCTTCAATCCCAAGGAGATGGCCGACAATCTCAAGAACTTTGGGGCGTTCATTCCAGGCTACCGGCCAGGCAAGCGGACCGCCGACTACCTCGAGCGGGTCATGGAGAGGATCACCTACGTCGGCGCCGGATTCTTGGCGCTCGTGGCGGTGATTCCCACGATCGTCGGTGGCGCCCTCGGGATTCCGGCCCAGATTGCGAGTTTCTACGGCGGCACGGGCCTCTTGATCGCGGTGAGCGTGGCGTTCGACCTGGTGCAGAAGATCGATAGCCATCTTGTGATGCGAAACTACACCGGCCTCCTGGAAAAATCCTGACCTCCTGTGACAGTGCCGGCGCCGGATGGTCTGGCTTTGCCCGTCACTCGTGAGGCTACGCCATGCGGATCATCCTCATCGGACCCCCCGGCGCGGGCAAAGGCACTCAGTGTCAGCGGTTGGTCGAACTGCTGAAGATTCCACATCTCTCCACAGGCGAGATGTTGCGTGCGGCCGTGAAGGCTGGCACTCCCGAGGGCCTGCAGGCAGCCCGTGCGATGGAGCAGGGGCAGTTGGTGCCCGACCCGTTGATCGTGGGGATGGTGACCCGGCGGTTGGAGGCAAACGATTGCCGGAACGGCTGCCTGCTCGACGGATTTCCCCGCACGCTGCCACAGGCGGAAATCCTCGACGACCTGCTCGAACGCCGCGCCATGTGTGTCGATGGCGTGATCGAACTGGCAGTGCCACGCGATGAACTGGTCCGGCGGATGCTGGCCCGAAAGCGTGATGACGATGATCCCGCCGTTTTTGCCCGGCGGATCACCAGTTTCGAAGAGCAGACGGCACCCTTATTGGAATACTATGGTCGGCAGGGCAAACTAGCCTGCATCGACGGGCTGGGTACGGCCGAGGAAATCTTCGACCGTGTGAAGGATGCCGTGAAACGGTTTGCCAGGGCGGGCAAGGGCCGCTGATACGCACGGACGAGCAATGCAAGTACCGTGAATGGGGCCGATGCGGCGCGGTGATCGGTCGGTATAATTCGATCCGTCGCGGTTGTCTTCCGTGGATGAGTTGTCTTGTGATCCTCCTTCGTGGGTGCTTGAAGCGTGGTGAATCTTCGTTCCGCTCGTGAAATTGCCCTGATGCGGCGGGCTGGTCTCGTGGTGTGGGGCGCCCATCAGGTGGCTGCGGCGATGGTCAAGCCTGGCGTGACGACAGGGGAGATCGATCAGGCGGTCGACCGTTTCTTCGCCGAGCACAACGCGATCGCGCTGTTCAAGGGCGTGCCAGGAAAAGTTCCCTTTCCGGCGGCGTGCTGCATCTCTGTCAACGACGAGGTGGTGCACGGAATCCCGGGTCCTCGCGTGCTTCGATCGGGCGATGTGGTCAGCATCGACACGGGCTGCAGCGTGGGTGGCTGGTGCGGCGATTCCGCCGTCACCCATCCCGTGGGCGTGGTCTCTTCAGAGGCTCAGCGGTTGTTGGACTGCACATCGGGCGTCTTGGCTTTGGCAATCCAGTTGATGTCCACCCGCAACCGCTGGAGCGACGTCGCCCAGGAGATGGCTACGTTCGTGCGCGACTACGGGTTTTCGGTGGTCGAAAACTTTGTCGGCCACGGGATTGGCCGGAAAATGCACGAAGATCCGCAGGTGCCCAATTTCTGCTCGCCGGCGTTTCGCAAGAATCATGATTTTGAACTCGAGCCGGGGCTGGTCATTGCCGTGGAGCCGATGGTCAACGTGGGCACCAAAAAGGTGCGAGTTCTGGCCGATTATTGGACGCAGTCCACGGTCGACGGCCAGCCCAGCGCCCACTTCGAGCACACGGTGGCTATTACCGAGAGTGGCCCCCTTGTGCTTACGGCCCCCCCAGCGGCTGGCGAGACGGTCGGCACGGCGGCCTGACCGGGGGAAGGCAGCCTGATTTTCCCATCCGCCGCGTTTTTTCGGCCAATGAGAGTGCCCCCCTTGTGAATGCCGGGGGAAGGATTCTATAGTCTAGGGCTTCCCCAACATCCCATTTCTGTCGAAGGCGTGGTGGTCGTCGCCACGGACTTTTCCATGAAGGTTCGCGCCAGCGTCCGTCGCATGTGTGATAAGTGCAAGATTGTCCGCCGCCGTGGCGTGGTGGTCGTCGTTTGCGCGGACCCCCGCCACAAGCAGCGGCAGGGTTAAGGGCGTCGGATTGATGGTGACAGGATGATGGTGTTGGTTGGTGGAGGCCGGCGCAAGGCCGTTGGTGGCGGGAAACCGCTTCCTCGAGACCTTCGTGCGGTTGATCGCCGGTTTCGTTGTTGTGCCCCATTCATTGCTCTGGATTCCTGATATGCCCCGTCTGCTCGGCGTCGACATTCCTTCGGAAAAGAAGACGATCTATTCGTTGCAGTATCTCTATGGCGTCGGGCCGCGGGTTGCCCGCGAACTGTGCCATAAGGCGGGTGTCGACCCGCTGAGCAACGCCCGTGACCTGCACGAGGATGAACTGGCCCGCATGGCGTCCTTGCTCGACAAGGACTACGTCGTCGAGGGTCAACTCCGCCGGCAGGTTGCCCAGAACATTTCTCGTCTCAAAGACATCGCCAGCTACCGTGGGCTGCGGCACCGCCGCGGCCTGCCGGTGCGTGGTCAGCGAACACGCACCAACGCTCGGACCCGTAAGGGGCCGAAGAAGACGGTTGCAGGCAAGAAGGGCGTGAAGGACCTCAAGTAATCGAGTCGCATGCATGGGCCGTTGCCGGCCTCTGTTGCCCGACTCCATCGATCGTTCACCATCGTATTCATTTCCGTTACGGTTTCTTCCTTTCTGAGATTCAGCATCACCCATGTCCAAGGTCGCCAAAGCCAAGAAGAAAAGTGTTTCGGCTGGAATCGCCTACATCAACGCGAGTTTCAACAACACAACGGTCACGATCACCGATCC
>CANHYS010000150.1 GCA_947464585.1 Planctomycetaceae bacterium
ATCTACCAGCTGCAGGACGAGCTGCAGGACAAATGCGCCCGGCTTGACAGGGTTGCCGGGGAGAACACAAGCCTGAAGAAGCAGCTGGGTTTTGGCGAAAACGACGGGCCGAGTCCTCGGCGCGGGCCATTGCTGCCCCCAGGCGGTCAACCAGGTCAACCAGCCCCGGCCATCCGCAGCGGACCGAGCCAGCCCCTCCTCGTCCCACCGGCAATCGACATCCCCGGCGTCGTTCGCCCACCGGCAGGCGGGCCGGCGACTCCGCCTGCAGGCAGCCCGCCAGCGCCTGGAACGGCGCCTGGAACGATCGGCCCTCCGAAACTCGATGGCATCCCGCCTCTGCCGACAGAGCCGAGGTTTCCCGGTGCCGCGGCGCCGAACCCATCGTCTTCGGTCACGCCAGCCTCGGCCACGGTGCCAGCCACGGGCGATCCGACCGGCGCCGCCCCCGCACTGATCGCAACCGACTCCGCGGCGCGGCCCATGGCTGCTCCGTGGACCGATCCGACCGGCGATCCTCCGGCAGGTCAGCGGCTCTCCCACGAGGAAAGCCTCGCCGATGCCGGCCGCATCACGCACCTGATCGTCAACCCGGGGCGAACCGCCTGCTTCGATGGCGACGGTGACGGCGTCAGCGACGGCCTGGCCATCGTCATTGAACCGCGGGATGGTGACGAGCGACTCGTCACCGCAGCCGGCGACGTGTCGATCTCGGTCTTTGACCCAGGCGGGCCGACCGGCACGGCACCGCTGGCACACTGGGACATTCCGGCCCGGGAGGCGGTCGGTCGTTTCCGGCGGACGTCACGCAACCGCGGCCTGCACTTCGTTCTCCGCTGGCCCGGACCGCCCCCCCGAGGGGATCACGTGCGGGTCCAGGTTGCGCTCACCACGTTCGAAGCCGCGGCATTCCAGACCGACTGCACCGTGGCCGTGAAGCCACAGCGGCAGTCCATCGACGCTCCGTGACAGGCCGCCTGACGATCAGGCCTACAGGCCCTTGTCCTCGAGGAAGTTCAGCAGGTCGGCAACGCGGTTGGAGTAGCCCCACTCGTTGTCGTACCAGCTGACCACCTTCACGAAGTTGCCCAGGCCGATCGTATCGACGGCGGAGAAGATCGAGCTGTGCGGATCGCCCTTCAGGTCGGTCGATACCAGTTCCTTGTCGGTGTACCGCAGGATCCCCTTGAGCGGGCCCTCGGCCGCCTTCTTCATGGCGGCGTTGATGTCGGCGGGAGAAGCCTCCTTGCCGAGGATCGCCGTGAAGTCGACGACGCTCACCGTGGAGACCGGCACGCGGAAGGCCATGCCGGTGAACTTGCCCTGGAGTTCGGGGATCACGAGGCCCACGGCCTTCGCGGCTCCGGTGCTCGAGGGGACGATGTTGAGGGCCGCGGCCCGCGCATCGCGGAGATCCTTGGCTGCCGTGTCGACCGTCTTTTGCGAATTGGTGTAGGCGTGGACGGTGGTCAGCAGGCCACGGTCGATGCCGAAAGTTTCGTGCAGGACCTTGGCCACGGGAGCCAGGCCGTTGGTCGTGCAGGAGGCGTTCGAGATCACGTGGTGCTTCTTGGGGTCGTACACCTTGTCGTTGACGCCCAGCACGATCGTGAGGTCCTCATTCTTGGCCGGCGCCGAGATCACCACCTTCTTCACGCTGCCCCGCTTGTGGGCGACGGCCTTCGTGGCATCGGTGAAGAAGCCGGTGCTCTCCACGACGATCTGCACGTCCTGCGAACTCCAGTCGATGGCACCCGGGTCCTTCTCGGCAAACACCTTGATCTTGTGACCGTCGACGACCAGATCGTTTCCCTCGTAGCCGACATGCCCCTTGAAGGGGCCGTAGTTCGAGTCGAACTCGAGCAGGTGGGCATTCGTCTTGGCGTCGGTGAGGTCGTTCAAGGCCACGACCTGAACATCGCCATTGAGGCCGTATTTCTCGTAGATGGCCCGGTAGGTGAGGCGACCGATGCGACCGAAACCGTTGATGCCGACGCGAATGGACACGGCGAATCTCCTGAGGCGGGACTGAGGCGGGACGTCGAAAGAACGCTGCCGCCCCGCAACGATGCAGACGGGCGACCTGTGAAAGGAGAGGCGAACTATACACCGCCGTGCCACAGCCACTCAATCCGCCCACGAAAACACCCGTTTTTGACCACCGACCGCCCCCACCGGGTACGATAACACCCATGGGCACACCCGTTCTCGAACTCATCGACGTCCGCAAGTCGTTCACGATGCCGGGCGGCGAACAGGTGAACATCCTCGACATCGGCTCGTTCCAACTGGCCGCAGACGAGCACTGCGCCTTGGAGGGCCGCAGCGGCTCCGGAAAATCGACGCTGCTCAATGTGATCTCCGGGATCATGCGGCCCGACGCCGGCCGAGTGATCATCGACGGCATCGACATTGCCCGGCTCGACGAGGCCCGCCGCGACCGTGTGCGGGCCGACAGGCTCGGCCTCGTCTTCCAGCAGTTCAACCTGCTTCCCGGGTTCACGGCGCTTGAGAACGTGCTCGTCGCGATGTCGTTTGGTTCGGGCCGGCCCGACCGCGACCGGGCGGTGCGACTGCTCGACGCGGTGGGCCTCGGACACAGGCTCAACCACAAGCCATCCGAACTGAGCGTCGGGCAGCAGCAGCGGGTGGCCGTGGCCCGGGCGCTCGCCAACCGGCCCCGGGCGGTGCTCGCCGACGAACCGACGGCCAGCATCGATCCCGCCCACCAACAGCAGGTGATCGACCTGCTCCGCACCACCTGTACCGAGCAGGGGGTGGCGCTGTTGGTCGTGACGCACGCCGCCGACGTAGCCGGGCAGTTTCCACGCCGCGTCCGCCTGGAAGACTTCAACCGTGCAGCCACGGGGCATCGCTCATGACCCTCCTCGGCATCGCCTGGCGCAACATCCGGCAACGGCTGCTCACCAGCCTGCTCACCGCCCTCTCCCTGGCGCTGGGCGTGGCGCTCGTCGTGGCCACGCTCGTGACCGGAGGCATCGTCAAGCAGGCGTTCGAGTCGGGCTCAGGACTGGGCTACAACATGATCGTCGGCGCCAAGGGGAGCCCGCTGCAACTGGTGCTCAACAGCGTGTATCTGGTCAGCAAGCCGATCGAGAACATTTCCTATGACTTCTACCAGCAGTTTCTGCCCGCAGCCGAGCGGCCTGACGGCGTGGATGGCACGTTCGCTGCCAGCACGAAGACCGCCGTGCCGATCTGCATGGGGGACTATTTCCGTGGCTTCCGCGTGATCGGCACGAACGCAGCCTATTTCGACCGTCTCACGATCGGCGACGGTCGGCCGTTTGCCTTCACTGGCGGCCGGAACTTTCGCAACGACGAGTTCTTCGGCGGCGTGCTGGGGGCGACGGTGGCCGCCAAGCTGGGTCTCAAGCCGGGCGATCCGTTTGCTCCCACGCACGGCGCCGACGACGGCAAGGTGCATGACCCATTTACGGTGACCGGCGTCCTGGCCCGCACTGACACGCCGGTCGACCGCGGTGTGTTCGTCAACATGGAAGGTTTTTATCTGCAGGATGGGCATGCGAAGCCGGTGGAGGGAGCAGAGGAGAGCGGAGAGCGGAACGCGGAACGCGGAAAGGATGCCGATGGCTCACGCGACCACGGAAACCCGGGGCCTGTGCCGCTGCCATTCGCCCAGCGGGAGGTGACGGCGCTGCTGATCGATACGGCCTCTCTCCCGGGATTGCCGCCGGAACTGATGGCGATGGGCCTGCGGACCGCGATCAACGAGGGCCGCGACGGGCAGGCCGCCCTGCCAATCGCCGAGATTCGCCAGCTGCTCGATCTCTTTGTGAAACCGCTGGAATTGCTCCTGCTTCTGGTGACGACGCTGGTCGTGATCGTCTCGGCCATCGGAATTCTCGTGAGCATGGTGGGCTCATCGCTGGAACGCAGCCGCGATGTGGCGATCATGCGGGCGCTCGGGGCCCGGCGGTCGCACGTGCTCGTCGTCGTGCTCATCGAGGCGGTGCTGCTGGCCGTCGGCGGCGGACTGGCCGGCTGGGTGCTCGGGCACCTGCTCGTGGCGGCGATCGGCCCGCTCATTACGACCAACGCCGGCGTCTCGGCGAGCATCTTCTCGGCGGCCCCGAGGGCGGAACTGCTCCTGGTGCCGTTCCTGGTTGTGCTGGCCATCCTGGCGGCCCTCCTGCCCGCGTTGGCCGCCTACCGCACCGACGTCGCCAAATGGCTGTCGTCCTGACACCGTTCGTGTGGAGCGTATCCCCCGGCTTGCGCCGTGGGCTTCTCTGCCCAGACAAGCCCGGAGCGTCAGCGCTGGGACTGGACCCGGCTCCCAACGCGCGGCCGGCGCCGTTCACCGCCCGGCGGTGCGTGGCCACGAGGTTTCCGGCTAGACTGGTGGTCATGAGAAACTCGTTCGTCGACCGTGTGATCCTGCTCGTGCTCGGCGTGGGCATGCTCGTCGGGCAGGCCCGACAGGTGCTGGCCTGCCCGTTCTGTTCGGCCGTGTCGCTCACCTTTGCGCAGGAGATTGCGCAGAGTCAGGCGGCGGCGATCGTCCGGCTCGTGGAGCCGCCGCCGGCGGGGGCCCTTTCGCCACGTGCCGAGGGGCCGTTGCCCAAGGGCAAGTTCGCCGTCGTCGAGGTGCTCAAGGGCACCGATCTGGTTGCCGAGGCCGGACACGCAGCCGCCGACGGCACGCCGATCGAAACGATCCTGCTGGAGGAGAAGCCAGTGGGCACGCTCTTCCTGCTCATGGGTATCGAGCCGCCGAAGCTCGTCTGGTCGAGTCCCATCCCGGTGAGCGAACGGGCCGTGCAGTATCTGCGAAAGCTTTCCACGCTCCCCGAGAAGGGCCCCGACCGCCTGGCCTTCTTTCAGCAACACCTTGAAGACCAAGACGAGACGCTCGCCCGCGATGCGTATGACGAGTTCGCCGTCGCACCCTATGCCGATGTCCGCGGCCTTGCCGACAGGATGGATCCGACGCAGCTGCTGCAGTGGATCGAGAATCCCAAGGTGCAGGCCAACCGACGGCGGCTCTACGCCACCATGCTCGGCGCCTGCGGCACCAAGGCCGACGCCGAACGGATTGGCGCGATCCTCGCCAACCAGGACCTCGGACCGGAGAAGGCGGAGGTCCGCAGCGGCCTCGATGCCCTGATCGCCTGCTATGTGACGCTCAAGGGCCCCGCAGGACTCGACCTCATCGACGAACTCTTCCTGAACCGTCGCGGCCGCGAGATTCCCTTTACTGAAACCTACGCGGCGGTGATGGCGCTGCGATTTCTCGGCGAAGAGTCGCAGAGCGTGCCACGCGAGCGCGTGCTCGCATCGCTGCGACTGCTTTTGGCGGAGCCGAAGCTTGCCGATCTCGTGATCGCGGATCTCGCCCGCTGGCAGGACTGGTCGGTGATCGACCGGCTCGTCGAACTCTTCGAAAAGGCCGAAGCCGACAATATCTTCGTCCGCGAACCGATCGTGAACTATCTGCGGGCCTGCCCGCTGCCAGAGGCGGCCGCGGCAATAGCCAGACTTGAAAAGATCGATCCGGAGGCTGTCCGCCGCGCCGCCACGCTGGCCGCATTCGCCGGAGCGGCCGGCGGAACACCCGCCACCTCCGCGACACCGACGCCGACAGCCAGCGGCCAAACCGGCGGCCAAACCGGCGGCCAAAACGACAGTCAGGACGGCGATCCGGGAGATCCAACCATGGCCCGATCGCCGGCTGCCGCTCCGCCCGGCTCCTCCTTGACAGTTCCGGGCACCGCTCCGGCCACCGAGGCTGAGACGGCCATCGCATCACGAATACCGGCAGTGCTCGCCGACGAGGAGGCCACCGACGACGCTCCCGGCATCGACCCGTCGATCCCTGGGACTGCAGCCCGGGTGCCCAACGCTCCGGTTGCGGCAGGCCCCGCGACCACCGTGAAAACGCCGCTCTGGAAATGGGCCCTGTGGGCCGCGCTCGTGCTGGTGATTGCCATCTTCGCGCGGACCGGATTGCGGTCCGGCGGGACAGGACCTTCCGTTCGTTAAAGGCACACGCGCCATGGCAGCTGGTCTCTTCGATACCGCCGGGCAAGAACCGCTCGACCGCACCGATGGTCAAGACACGGAGGGAAGCTACCGCGCCGTCGCCGGCACCGCG
>CANHYS010000151.1 GCA_947464585.1 Planctomycetaceae bacterium
AGATTCGTCGGTTGGCCGACCAGACGGCGGTGGCATCGCTCGACATCGAACAGATGGTCAAGGAAATGCAGCACAGCGTGTCGGCCGGCGTGATGGAGATGGACAAATTCGCGGGCCAGGTCCGGTCGAGCGTCAACGAGATCAGTGATGTTTCCGGGAAACTCGGGGAGATCATCTCGGCGGTGCATGGCATCAACGGCCGTTTCGAACAGGTGACCGAGGGCATGCGGGCCCAATCGCAGGGGGCGACGCAGATCCGTGAGGCAATGATCCGCCTCGCGGAGGGAGCGGCCCGCACGGCGTCGTCGCTCGATGACTTCAACAAGGCGACGACTCACTTGCGGGGAGCGGTAGGAGACCTCAAGGAGGAGGTAGCGCGGTTCACGATCTGACGGCACGGCCACCCTCCGTTTCCGGCCACCCCCCGCGTTCAACCCGTCATGCAACTGCTCGTCTTCACCGTTGGAGCGGAGGATTACGCGATCGAATCGCGGCGGGTGATCGAGGTGCTGCCACTCGTGATGGCACGGCCGATACCCCGCATGCCGGAGTCCATCAGGGGCATCTTCACGCACCGCGGTCGCCTCGTCCCGCTTGTCGATCTGGGCCGACTGCTGACCGACCAGCCGCTGCGGGAAACGCTGAGCACACGGGTGATCGTGGTGGAGTTTTCCGCCGGCCCAGATGATCAACGCGTCCGGCTGGGAGTGGCAGCGGAAAACGTCTTGTCGCTCTGCTCCAGTGACGAGACGGAAGCATCGTTGCCCACGATCCGTTCGCCCGCCGCCCCTGCCTTGGGTCGCCTCCTGCGCATCGGTGGCCGCACAATTCAGGTTCTCGACGTCGAACACCTGCTGCCGCAGTCACTGATCGCCGGACTCGCCGCCCCCTCACCGGCATCGACCGGCGGTCCATTCGCGTCATAATGACGCTTCCGCCATGCATCCCAGCTCGCCCCATCCCGTTGCCCCCCAGCCTGTCGAGGCATGCCGCCTTGCCGAGGCATTCCTGGAGCGATCCATCGGACTTGATTCCCAGACGGTCGGCAGCGGTACCATCGCCCGCGCCGTGAGAATGCGAATGAACGCCTGCGGCGAGACCGAAGAAGGGGCGTTCCTCGCCCGGCTCTCCCGCGATGCGGAGGAGCGAGAGCGATTCATCGACGAAGTGGTGGTGCCGGAAAGCTGGTTCTTTCGGGACCAGCAGGTCTTCGATTATCTCCGGCAACTGGCCTCAGCGTTTGCCCAGAGCCCGCGTCCGGCCCCGCTCCGAGTCCTGTGTGTGCCCTGCGCCGCCGGCGAAGAGCCCTATTCGGTCGCCATCGCGTTCCTCGAAGCCGGCCTCTCCCCAGACCAGTTCAGGATCGACGCGACCGACGTGAGCCACGCGTCCTTGAGGCGGGCGGCGGCGGCCACCTACTCGGCCAACGCCTTTCGCGCCGCCGACGTCTCCTTCCGCGATCGTTGGTTTCGTGAGCGGGATGCGACTGCCGAACTCGACGAGGCCGTGCGGAAGCAGGTGCGATTCTCCTGGGGCAATCTGCTCGACCAATCGTTTGCCGCCGACCGCGAACCGTATGACATCATCTTCTGCCGAAACCTGCTCATCTACCTGACCGCCGATGCCCGCAGCCGCGCTGAGCAGGTGTTCGACCGTCTGCTGGCACCCGACGGCATCCTCGTGCTTGGCGCCGCCGAACCGCCGATCCTGAAGGGCTCATGGCGACCGGTCGCGAGCAACGCGGTGTTCACGCTGCGGCGTGGCACGGCGACAACGAATCGCTTCCCTGCCACGCTGCCCCTGCCCGCCTCGCCACCCGCCGGCTCCACGGGTGCCGGCGTCCGGCCATCGAGCGTTCCTTCACCCGCTCGTTCCCCAGACCGACCACCTGCGAAAGAAGCCGTCGAGTCTCATCCGCTGTCGGTTGACGACGTGCTCCGCGAGGCGGGCTCCCTTGCCAATGCTGGCCGACATGCCGAGGCACTCGCGTTGTGCAGCCAATGCCAACAGACCGCCGGCCCCAGCGCACGGGTCTTCTTCCTGATGGGCATGCTGCATCAGGCGGTCGGTGAACTCGAGCGGGCCGAGGCCTGCCTCCAGAAGACGCTCTACCTCGATGCCAACCACGAGGAGGCATTCCTGTCGCTTGCGAACATCGCTTCGCAACGAGGCGACGACCGAATGGCCGAGCAATACAGGCGGTCAGCCGTGCGGGTCCTTGCCCGGAAAGGGGCTTCATGAGCCACGGCACCGCAGGCCTGAGCCGCCACGTGGTGGCACCGATGGATGACTGCTGGCGGCACATCGGCGTCAGTGGGGATCGCAGCTGCCCGGAACTCGCCACGTTCATCCACTGTCGCAACTGCCCCGTCCTCACGTCGGCGGCCCGCCGCTTTTTCGACCGTCCCGCGCCCGCCGGCTACCTTGACTCATGGCGGGAGATTCTTGAACAGCCCGAAGTGGCCCGCGATGCCGACGCGCGGAGCGTGCTCGTGTTCCGCCTCGGCGACGAATGGCTGGCGCTGCCCACAGCCATCCTTGCCGAAGTCACGTCGCCGCGGCAGTTGCACCGCGTGCCTCATCGCTCCGGCGCCGAACTGGCCGGGATCGTGAACATCCGCGGCCAGCTGCAGGTCTGCATTCTCCTCGAAGGGCTCCTCGGTCTGTCTGCGCCGGCAGTGGGCATCCCCGTCGAGGCGTCGACAGCACGGCTGATCGTCGTCGAGCGAGTGGGCGATCGCGGCGCGGAACGCTGGGTGTTTCGCGTCGACGAAGTCGCGGGCGTGCACCGCGTGCCGGGGCAGTCGCTGCGAGACGTGCCTGCAACGGTCAGCGGGGCCGGCACACGTGCGACCACAGCCCTGTTTTCCTGGCACGACAGGACGGTGGGGCTCCTCGATGTGTCCAGGCTTCTGGACGGCCTGCACGGACGGATCTCGGGGTGACGGACGGCGACGGCCAGGAGTGTTCGCGGTGGAAGATCTGAGCGGATTCTCGATGCTGGAACTGTTCCGCCTGGAAGCGGACACGCAGACGGCTGTCCTGTCAGCCGCCGTGCTCGCGATCGAGGAGGTGGAGCATTCCCCGACAGCGATCGAGTCGATGATGAGGGCGGCCCATTCTCTCAAGGGTGCCGCGCGGATCATCGGCCTCGATCCCGCCGTGCGGGTCGCCCACGCCATGGAGGAAGTCTTTGTGGCGGCCGGCAAGGGACTCTTCAAGGTTGGTCCTGAGCACGCCGACGTGCTGCTGGCAGGAACCGACTTTCTCGGGTCGATCGCCCGGGCCGACGATGCGTTGCAGCCCGGAGGCCCGTGGACGGACCGGGCCAACCAGCTGGTCTCACGGCTGACGGCACTCCTCGGCACGCCATCCAGCCCGCCGCTCCCGCCACAGCCCACCCGCCCCGGCACGGAGGCCCCGGCTCAGGCTCCGGCCCCGCCTCAGGGGACTCTCGCGGCCGATGGACCGGCAGTTCCCGCGCCAGCCGCCTTCGATCAGTTTGACCGAGTGGTGCGGGTGTCGGCGGACAGCCTCACCAAGCTGGTCGGCCTGGCGGGCGAATCGCTGGTGGAGGCGCGGCAGCTCCGCCCCTTCGTCGACTCGCTGCTGGCGTTGCGTACCACGCAGGCGCGGCTCTGCGACACGATCACGGCACTCAACGAACGAATCGATCGCGGCGGCCTCGACGACGCGTCCCTGCGGGACGGCGTACGGCACATCCTCAGGGAGCAGGCCGCCACCGTGCTCGCCGGGCTCACGCGACGGTGCGAAGAGTTCGAGAGCTTCGCGAGCCGCACCGAAGACCTTTCGAGCAGGCTGCACCAGGAGGTGCTCGCCAGCAGGATGCGGCCACTCGCCGACGGCATTCGTGGCTTCCCGAGGCTGGTCCGCGACGTTTCGCGGTCCCTCGGCAAACAGGTGCGACTGGAGGTGCGTGGCGAGCAGACCGGTGTCGACCGCGACATCCTGGAAAAGCTGGAGGCACCGCTCTCCCACCTCATCCGCAATGCACTCGATCACGGAATCGAACAGCCGGACCGCCGGGAGGCCGCGGGGAAGCCGCCGGTCGGCACGATCCTGCTGGAGGCGCGACACAGGGCCGGCATGCTCCAGATCACGGTCACCGACGATGGCAAGGGCATCGACATCGGCCACCTCAAGTCGCGGGCCGTCACGCTCGGACTCGTCTCCCCCCAGGTCGCAGACCAGCTCTCGGCCGCTGAACTGCTCGAGTTTCTGTTCCTGCCAGGATTCTCCACGAAGAACGTGGTGACGGAAATCTCCGGCCGGGGGGTGGGGCTCGACGTGGTGCAGAGCATGACGAAGGCCGTCGGCGGCAGCGTGCGGGTGGCGACGCAGGCCGGTCAGCAAACGGTCTTCACGCTGCAGCTGCCGATCACCATGTCAGTGATCAGGGCGCTGCTGGTCGACATCGATGGCGAGCCCTACGCCTTTCCCCTCACCCGCATCGACCAGATCCTCTCGTGCCGGCGTGACGACATCCGCACGGTGGAGGGCCGCCAGTACGTTGATCGCGACGGCGTCGCGATCGGCCTCGTCCTCGCCGCACAAGTCCTCGAACTGAATGCCACTGCGGTGCCGGTGGCCGACGACGCCCTGTCGGTGGTCGTGATCAGCGACCGCGGCCAGCAGTTCGGCATGATCGTCACCGCGTTTCTCGGCGAGCGCGATCTGGAGGTCCGCCCGCTCGACCCGCGGCTCGGTAAGGTGCCCGACATCAACAGCGCATCGCTGCTCGAGAACGGCGACCCGGTGCTGATCGTCGATGTGGACGATCTCGTGCGTTCGATCGACGGACTGCTGATGGGCCGCCGGCTGACCCGGGTGGAGTTTGCGCGGATGGCCGAACAAGCCTGCCGCCGCAAGCGCATCCTCGTGGTGGATGATTCGATCACCGTGCGGGAACTCGAGCGGCAATTGCTGCAGTCACGGGGCTTCGACGTCGACGTGGCAGTCGATGGGATGGACGGCTGGAACGCCTTCCGCGGCGGGCAGTACGACCTGGTGGTGAGCGACGTCGACATGCCCCGCCTCGACGGCATCGGTCTGGTGTCACTCATCAAGGCCGACCCGGCCCGCAAGAACATTCCCATCGTGATCGTGTCGTACAAGGACCGCGAGGAGGATCGGCTCCGCGGGCTCGAAGCCGGCGCGAACCGCTACCTGACAAAGACCAGCTTCCATGACGAGACCTTTCTCAATACGATCATGGATCTGATCGGCGAGCCGACCGACTGAATGGATGCGCATGTCGGCGTGCCGGCCGGGAGCCAAAGCACTTGAGAATCGCCATTGTCAACGACGTGCGGGCCGCCAGCGAGGCGCTGCGCCGCGTGGTGGGCAGCCTGCCCGACCACACCGTTGCCTGGACGGCAGCCGACGGCGTGGAGGCGATCGCGATGGCGAAGCGCGACCGTCCGGACTTGATCCTGATGGATCTGATCATGCCGCACGTGGACGGCGTGCAGGCCACCCGTCAGATCATGGCGGGCAGCCCGTGCGCGATCCTGATCGTCACCGCCACGGTCAGCGGAAACATCTCACTCGTCTACGATGCCATGGGGTTTGGCGCGCTGGATGCGGTCGACACCCCCGTGCTGGGGCCGGCGGGAGAAATGACGGGAGCCGGGGCCCTCATCGGGAAGATCGCAACCGTCGCCAAACTCGTTGGCGTCACCTCGGATCATCGGCGGGCCGCGCGGAGCGACGGCGCTGCCGCCACGCCACGGTTGCTCGTGATCGGCGCGTCGACCGGGGGCCCCAAAGCCGTCGCCGACCTGCTCGTGCCGCTGCCGCGTGATTGGAACGTGGCCGTTGTCGTCGTGCAGCACGTGGACGTTGCCTTTTCGCAGGGGCTGGCCAAGTGGCTGGCGGAACGCACCGGCCATGCCGTCCGCGTGGCAGAAGGGGGCGAACGACCGCAGCCCGGAACCGTGCTGGTGGCCGGCACCAACGACCACATCGTGCTGTCGAAGGGCCGCACGCTCGAATATCGCGAAGAACCGCGGGATGTGTTCTTTCGCCCCAGCGTCGACGTCTTCTTCGAGAGCGTGGCCGACCACTGGCCGCAGCCCGGCACGGCCGTGCTGCTCACCGGCATGGG
>CANHYS010000152.1 GCA_947464585.1 Planctomycetaceae bacterium
AGGCCGCCGAACGCATTGCCCACGCGACCGATGATGCCCGGCACGTCCTGGTGGGTAAACACCAGCAGAACGCCGTCGAGGTAGGCCTCCAGACGGTGCCCCTCCAACTGCACGAGCCGCGGCATCGAGTGCCCAAACAGCGTGCCCGCAGCCCGATGGACATGGTCACCGGAGACGAGATCCACCGCCACGACTGAACTAAACGCCCCGGGATCGGTCCGGCTCTGCTCGACGAGTTCGATGCCCCGGTCCCTGAGAAGCACCTCGGAGTTGACGATGTTGACATCCTCCAGCGCCGATTCGAGGAGCCCCGCCGCAAAGGCCGCGGTCACAAGCCGCGTGTTCCGCGAAGCGATCTCGCCTCGGTAGGCGATCGAGCAGGATCGTGGGGGCCCGTCCTCGAGCTGGGCCAGCAGCAGACCCAACCGCCAGGCCAGATCCAGAAATCCGCGAACCCCCTCCATCGACGCCGGGTCGATGGGGCTGGAGTTGACCGAATGGCGGATCGAACCGGTGGAGAGGAAGTCGACGAGCAGTCCGACGCCCTCGACGGCCACCTGCGACTGCGCCTCCTCGGTGCTGGCGCCCAAGTGGGGCGTGACCAGCACGCCGGGCATCTCAAACAGCGGACTGTCGGTGCAGGGCTCCTGCTCGAACACGTCGAGGGCCACGCCCCCGATCACACCGCGCTTGAGACCCTCCACCAATGCCTTCTCGTCGTAGATGCCGCCACGGGCGCAGTTCACCAGCCGGATACCTGGCTTCAGGATGGCCAATTCGTCCATGCCGACAAGATGGCGGGTGTCGTCGGTCAGCGGGGTGTGGACGGTCAGGTAATCGACCTCTGGCAACATGCCCCGCACGGTGCCCACCAATTCGATGCCCAGCTCCTTTGCCCGCTCCTGAGACAGAAACGGGTCGAAGCCCATGACCCGCATGTCGAACGCCAGGGCACGCTTGGCCACCGCCTGGCCGATCCGACCGAGCCCCACGATCCCCAGCGTCTTTCCCGCCAGTTGGACGCCCATGAACTTGTTGCGATCCCAGCGATGCTGATGGAGGCTGGCGTCGGCCGCGGCAACGTTGCGGGAGAGGGCGAGGATCAACGCAAAGGTGTGCTCCGCCGTGCTGACGGTGTTGCCGGCCGGCGTGTTCATCACCACGATGCCCTGCCGCGTGGCCGCATCCTTGTCGATGTTGTCGGTGCCAACACCCGCCCGCACGATCGCCTTGAGCCGGTGATTGCCGGCGAGCGACTCCGCGGTGATCTTCACGCCACTGCGGCAGATCGCCCCGTCGTGGCGGGCCAGAGCCTCCCGCAATGCCGCGCCCGAAAGCCCGGTGACGACTTCATAGGTCACCCCCATTTCGGCAGCTGCATCGAGGAGCGCGAGACCGTCCGGACTGAGCGTGTCGAGCACGATGATCGAGGGCATGGATTCGGGTTTCCGAAAAGGGCAGGGATGCAAAGAGTTGAGACTGTGTCCACCAGCGGCTAGCTGCGCTGACTCCGTTGAAACTCCAGCATATAGTCTCGCAGGGATTCGACGCCTGACAACGGCATCGCGTTGTAAATGCTGGCCCGGATGCCCCCGACCGAACGGTGCCCCTTGAGATCGATGAGCCGACGGTCCGTGGCACCCTTGATGAATGCCTTTTCAAGCGTCTCATCGGGAAGGCGAAACGTGACGTTCATGTCGGAACGACAATCCGGACGGGCGTGGCCGGCATAGAAACCGCCAGACGCATCGAGGACGTCGTAGAGCAGCTTCGCCTTGGCGACGTTGTGGCGGTTCATGGTCGCCAGCCCACCCACGCCATCGCGGAGCCACTGGCAGACGAGCCCGAGCACATACACCGCGAAAACCGGCGGCGTGTTGGGCCGCGATCCGTTCTTGGCGTAGGTGCGATAGTCGAGCATCGTGGGCAGGTCGTCCCGGGAACGCTCGAGCAGATCCTTCCGCATGATGACGACCGTCACCCCGGCGATCCCCGCGTTCTTCTGCGCACAGGCGTAGATCAGCCCGTACTTCGACACATCGATCGGCCGCGACATGAAGTCGCTGGAACAATCGCAGACCAGCGGGGCCCCGCCACTCTCCGGGTCGTGCTTCCACTGCACTCCCTGAATCGTCTCGTTGCTCGTGACGTGCACATACTCCGCGTTGCCCGACAGCTGAATCTCGCTGGCGGCTGGAAGCCGGTCGTAGGCCGTGGCACCGCCATCCCACGCCACGTGCACCTTGCCCTCCCGCCGCGCCTCCTTGGCGCCGGTCTGCCCCCAGGTGCCGGTGAGGATGTAATCAGCAGCCCCCTGGCGACTGCGGAGGAGGTTCATCGGCACCATGGAAAACTGAAGACTTGCGCCGCCCTGCATGAGGAGCACTTCGTAGTCATCCCCGATCCCCAACAGCTGCCGTAATGCTTGGAGCGTGTCCTCCAGGATCCGGTCGAAGGCCGGACTGCGGTGGCTGATCTCGAGCACGGACATGCCCACACCCGGCAGGGAGAGCATTTCATCCCGCGCCCGCTCCAACACCTCCAGCGGCAAGACCGCTGGGCCTGGCGAGAAGTTGTAAACTCGTTCGGTCGCCGACCCGATACTGCGGTCCGTCACTGGCTGGTACTCCATCCCGGCCTGCCCGCACCCTCTCACCGCTTGCTACCAGCGGCTGTCTCCCTGAGTCGATCAGGGTTGCGTCCACAAACCGATGGTCGGACGTGTACGAGAGTCGGCACCTTGGGCCGGAAAGCCGGGAGGCCGAGCGGGCAGAATAAAAGCCGCCCGCTGCATTGGTCAACGGGACACGTTTCCCGGCGGCGTGGGGGCGGCGTACACCGCGGGCGAGAGTGGTGCCGCGGACGTGGGCATCGCTGCCATCCGGGACGCCCCGGTCTGGGACGCCGAGAGCGTGGCAGCCCGTGCCGCCACCGTCGGCTGCTGCGGATCGACGGCGAGGGCGCGGCTGTAGTTGGCAAGGGCCTGCGGGGAATCCCCCTGCGACTCCCGAATCTGCCCCAGCGCCACCATCGCGCGGGGGTTGTTGGGGGCGATCGCCAGGCTGTCGATCAGGTGGTTTTCAGCCTCCCTCAGGTCGCCGTGTTCCTGGCAGAGGCGGGCCATCTCGATCTGAGGATTCGGATTCCCAGGCTGCCGCTGGGCCCACTGCTGCAGCTGGGCCATCGCCTCGTCCCGGCGGTCCTCCTCGACGAGCAGCACGGCCAGCCCGCGTTGACAGGCCTCGTGGTTCGGATTTCGGGCGAGGCAGAGGTGGTAATACTGCTCGGCAGTCTGAAGTTCTGCGGGGCGTCCGAACAGCTTGGCCTGTTGGTGGTAGGTGGCCCCGAGGTTGTAAAAGCAGTCGGCATTGCCAGGCTGCTTGGCCAATGCCTGCTGAAAATGATCCACCGCCCCCAGATAGTTGCCCTGCTGGTAGAGCTGCACGCCGGCCGCGTTGTCGTTCCGCGCAATCCCGCCGCAACCGCAGGCCGCGAGGCAGACGATGCAGGCGAGAACCGGAATGGTGATGCTGTGGTCAGCCGCGGGCATGTTCGCCCTCCGAAACCGCCGCCCGGCCGGGAAGATCCACCGGGGCGACAGGGGGCAGAACCGTACCCTCCGTCCCCACCGCACAACAACCCCAGCCAAGCCGTTTCCACTCGCGTTCAGGCGTTTTCCACACGAACGTAACCAAGCGAACGAACCACTTCGAGCAGTTCGCTGCAGGTCGGAAAAGGTCGGCTATTCCGCCGCTTGTACTGCTCGACAGCCTGCATGAATTCCAGTTCTTCCGGCTGATAATCCCGTTCACACGTGGTCGGATCGACGTGCCGGCGGCGGCTGCTGGCACGGCCGGCGGCGGCCGCGGCGATGGCACGGCGGCTGGAGCGGGGGGGCTTCGGCAGGGCGGAGGTCGTCATCGGAGGATTCCTGGGGGATAAAGAAGATGGGGTGGCTGGCGAAGAAATGCCCGTCGGGCAATCTCTACCGGAAGTATGCGCCACAACGACCAGGCAAGATGAGGCGGGCAGGGAAAATAATTCGCCCGCGCAGCCCGCATAACCGAACTCAACGGCCTCCATCGGCCCGCTTGGGGCCTGGCCGGAGTCGTTCTAGCGCTTTCCGAAGAACTTCTTGAGAGCCTCTGCGGCTGCGTCCTTGGAATTGTCCGTCTTCGACGCCCTTGCCTCTGGCGGCAGGCTGCCGGGACGCGCCCGAGCTTCGAGCAACGCACCGATGCCGGAGGCGGCGGCCAAGGCCGACACCGAGGAATCCCCGGTTGCAACCGCCGGTTCCGCACCGACCGGCACGGAACTCACCGACGAACCATCCGCTCCATGTCCGGCAGCGGGGGCGGCCGCGGCAGCCACTTCGGCCACACTCACGGTCTGGGTCGTATCGAACATCCCGGCAGGCTCATCGTCAGCCATCAGCCATCGGGAAACGTCGTCCATGGGGGGGGCAGCCGGCGCTGGCGCCGGCGCGGCACACGACACCTTCAGCTCGAGCGGTCCCACGCGAACGATATCGCCATCCGCAACGGTTACTTTGGCGCCGATCCTGACGCCATTCACGTAGGTGCCGTTGCGGCTCTTGAGGTCCTCGACGGTCACGCTGCCGGATTCTTCGACCACGGCACAATGGCGGCGGCTGACCTCCTCGCCCAACGGCCGCACATCACACTCCTCGGCACGGCCAATCAACAGCTTGCCATGCTTGAGTGCAATCGATCGGCCCGCGCTCTTTCCTGAAGCAACGACCAATTTCGCGACCATGGAATGGTGCTCCGAATCCATAGGGGGCAAAAGGAAATGCCGCCCACAGAAGAACGTTGTGGATCGAACCTGCGGAAAACCCCGGACAGAAAAGACTGTCGTTTATATTACTCTCCCGCAACCCCCCACGCCAACAGGTCACGTTCTCGGCCCGGATCAAGAATCAAGCCGCCGTTTCGCAATGAACGCGCCAGCGGCGCACGGGGAACGACCCCCTCAAACGTTCATCGGCGGGCCGTCCACCATTCCTCACGAAATCGCGAGGCCTGCGCCGCAACCTCCGACTCCCGCCCCCGGAGAAAGGGGGTGTCTTCTTCGAAAAGCATGGCCCCGAGTCCGTGGGCGATCCGCCGCCCCCACGCATGGGACAGGACCGCCTCGTCAGGCACCTCCAGCCCAACCGCGAGGTCGGCCACGGCCGGATGGGAGGCCGGACTCCCCACGGTGGTGTTGTGGCGGAGTAACAGGCTGCCGTGCTGCAGCACGACGCTGGCGAGCCGCCGCTGGGCACTTCCCATGATCTTGCTGGGGGGACCTTCCGCGGGCCCTGCCATGACGAGGTCGCCACTGGCCCGCCGGTCAAAACAGAAGAACTGCGACTCGTCATGCGATGGACGATCAGCCGCGACAGCCGGAACTCTCACCCCGCTCGAGACCGCCGCCGAGCCTCCAGCGGGATGGGGCCAGGCTCGAATCCCAAGGTCGGCGAGCACCTCCACCATGGCGCCGTGCAGGGCGTCGTAAAACACCTGGGGCGACGCCCCCCACGGATGACTCTTCGGCACGGCAGCCGCATAGGTCAGGTCGCTCCCGTGGACGATGGCGCCGCCGCCGCTGGGCCGCCGCACGAGCGGTACGCCGCGGATCGCTTCCACCTGCCGGGCGTCGCCGATCTTCTGAAAACCGCCGAGCGAGATGGTCGTGTCCGACCATCCATAGAACCGCAGCACGAGGCTGCCGCGACGCTCGGCCTCCGCTGCCAGGCATTCGTCGGCTGCCATGTTGGTGGGGCCGTCTGCCTCGCCGTCCCACCAGATCGTGAGCGTATTCACGGCGAGCCGATCAGTGGGGCTGGCTGCCGACGAGCGCATCGTAGGCCGTCCGGTCAAGCAGGCCGTCCAGTTCCGCGGGATTGTCAGGCTTGATCCGCGCCACCCAGCCCTCGCCGTAGGGATCCTTGCCGAGTGTTTCGAGCTTCCCGGGCAGGGCGGAATTGACCTCGACAATCTCGCCGGAGATCGGGGCATAGAGATCGCTGACCGCCTTGACGCTCTCAATCTCACCGAACGACTCACCAGCCTTGACCTTCCTGCCGACCGCAGGCAACTGCATGAAGACCAGAT
>CANHYS010000153.1 GCA_947464585.1 Planctomycetaceae bacterium
GCCAGATCACCATACACCGCATTCCTGATCACCAGGCGTGGCGACTGAGCATTCGCATCGCGTTTCACGGGTTTGAGTTCCAGGAATGGGTTTCCTATCAGCACAATCCCCGAGACAATGTCGCCCGGTACGTGATCACCCGGGGAAGCTTCGATTTCGTGAGCTTGCTTGCAGGGAAGATACGCTTTTCCGAGGTAATCTCCGGCACGCAGCCGCACGTAAATGAGATCATCGAAACCGACTCCGCCGCTGCGGACCTGGGCCACTACCGCCTGCCCAAGATGCTCTCCGAAAACCCAGCTCAGCCCACAATTGGGGCCACTGTTGTCGTGTTCGGTTTTGGTCCAGTTTGCAGCGAAGCAGCCATGGCTGATGGTGATGAGTGATCCGGTTCTCATGTCGGCAATCTCCTGCGCCATGAGATCCTCGTCATAGAAAGCGTGGCCGGTTTCATCCGAGTGAAGCGAGACGCACGTGAGCGAGTAGCTGTGTTTGCTGAAGGCCTCCAACGCGGCTTCGTGCGTGCATGCTTTTCCCTCGAGCATGGTCACGTCCCCCGGCGCGGAAAACCGGGCACCGCCGCGCCTCCTGAACCAGTCTCCCGCTCCGGCCCAGTCCGATGTGCTGGCCTCTGCGCTGAAGAAGAGTGTGCGGGGTTCCGGGACAGCCTTGCCGGTGTAGTAATCGTGCGTCTTGGCAAAGAACCGGCGCAGGGCGGGAATGTCGTCTTCCCTCGCTTTCTCGCTGGCGCGGATGTTGGCGACCCAGACCTTCAGTTGAGGCGTGCCCTTGTAGGCATCGTCCACGCCGTCCTTGTTGGTATCGACGAACACGAGGTCGAAGTCCTCGTAGTAGAGAGGATTGGGGTTTGGATGCTCATGCATGAAGAAACGATGCATCGGCATCGCACCGACGAGGATGGCACCAGCGATGGCCTTCTCGTCATGCAGGCTCTTGATGGCCTCACGGACCTCGCTCGGAGTCTGCCATGTGCCTTTGACGACATGCACCTTCACCGGGAAACGCGATTCCACGTCCCTCACGTACTGGTCCAAGGGGCTTTGCAGGGCCGCGTAGGTGTCTTCGCGAAGCAACAAAGCCACCTGGTCTTGACCGGCACTCGCTGCGTGCGCGAGCAGACCAAGGAGAAGCAACGCAAGAATGGTGTGGCGGTAATACATGCGGGTCATGAACGCGTCATTGAAAGCGCCGCCATCCATTTCCAGAAGGACGTCGACCTGATCAAAGTAGCACGCCGATCAGATCTCTATCATGAAACAGGGCGAAGCCTGACCGCCCCCCAAGAATGGCACCAGCTTCTTTCGCGTCGCAGTCGACCTCTCTTGCTAACGTTTTTCGGGAAATGCGCGGCGATCAATCGTTGCCACACGACCGGGCCGGAAATAGAGTTTCCCTAGGGTTTTGAGGTGGCGGCGTGGGCCGTGGGCCTTGTACGGAGAAATGACATGCGGGGACGAAGCACATCGGATCACGAGTCCCGCCAAAAGCTTCCACACGGAAGCCAACGCGGCTTCACGCTCGTCGAACTGCTCGTTGTGATAGCGATCATCGGCACGCTCATCGGCCTTCTCCTGCCGGCCGTCCAAGCCGCCCGGGAATCAGCCCGACAGACGCAGTGCGGCAACAACATGAGGCAGTGGTCCCTCGGCATGCAGACCTACCACGACACCTACGGCGCCCTGCCGCTGGGCGCGACCGACTGGCCGTGCACCAAGCACACGTGGTTGCCCAGCATGTGGGCGTTCATCGAGCAGATCGACCTCGCGAATCGCTATGACTGGTCCAACGGGATCATGCTATGGCCCAACGTCAATAATACGACCACCAAGCCTATCCCGGTTTCTGTCGCGCGGCTTCCGATCTATTACTGCCCGAGCGATCGACCGAACGCCTTCGAGACGAACGCCAGCAACTCCCGCACCATGGCACGGCTCAATTACGCCACCAACAGTACGCAGGTCGTCATCTCGGGTACCACCTATAAGGGTCCCTTCGGCAACGTCTTCTTCAACAAGAAAACCGATTGCCCGAGTGCGTCATTCCGCGCACGGGGCTACACGGGCAAGGAGACCACGAAGTTCCGAAACATCACCGACGGTCTGTCGAAGACGCTGGTTTTATCCGAGGTCAACCTGATCACGACCGACAACGAGAACCCGGTAGATCCCCGGGGCAGCATGTGGTCTGGTATCTGGTTCGACACGAGCATCTACACACCCAATTCGGGGTTCGACGTCGTCGACAGTTGGTACAAGTTGCCGAATTACAACTGCGAGAACACTCCGCCGTTCCTTCCCTGCCAACCGGTTGCATCCGGCAAATTCAGCCAAGTCGCCCGCAGTCACCACCTCGGCGGCGTGCAGGCCGCCTTCGCCGACGGTGCCGTTCAATTCATTTCCGATTCCATCGACACCAGTACCTGGCGGGCGATCGGCACGATCAGCGGCGGCGAGACGCTCTCGCCATGACAGAGCACGGAGTCGATCTCCGCCCCACGATCCGATGCTCGTCGAACTGGTTGTCTTGGACGATAGTGCTGGCGCTCGCCAGCCTGGTCGCGATCGGCTGCGGACCAAGGCGGCCGGTCATGGAAGGATCAGTCGCGCTCGATGGCATGCCGATCGTCGCGGGCACGATCATGCTCGTTCCGGCCGACGGCAAGGGGCCGATGGCGGGCACCGGGATCACGGCCGGCCGCTACCGCGTGGAGGCCGCGGTGGGCCCAAAGAAGGTGTGGATCAACTTCCCCCAGAACGACGGCACCAAGATGCTGGATCCGGGGGGCAGCGGCCAGATGATCGACCGTTCCGTCGAATCGATGCCCGCCCGCTACAACGAGAAGACCGAACTTGAAATCATGATCAAGCCGGGCTTGAACAAGCACGACTTCACGCTCGAAGGCAGCCTGGTCGGCGAGCGATAGAGGGAAAACGCTGTTTCAGGGGGTCTTCCCGACCTTTCTGTAAGGTTTGTTCGCCACGGCGGAAGAAACTTTCGGACGGGAGTATTCCTCGTCTTTCTGCAGCACGTCTCGTCGGAGGGGAAATCCATGGGTGGCATGATCATTGGCTGGACCGTTTCCGGCCCTCATAGGCCCGGGCGTGGCCATCCCCGGCGGGCCTTCACGCTGGTCGAGTTGCTCGTCGTAGTCGCGATCATCGGCACGCTCATCGGCCTGCTCCTGCCGGCCGTTCAGGCAGCGCGGGAGGCGGCCCGGCAGACCCAGTGCAGCAACACGCTCAAGCAGTGGGGCCTGGCGATGCAGACCTACCACGACGTCTACGGTGTCCTGCCGCTCAGCGGCAGTGGCTGGACGATGATCCAGACGACCTGGCAGCCCCTCCTCTGGCCCTACATGGAGCAGGGCGTTTTGGCCAACAAGTTCACCTACACCAGCGCTTGGCATTCCTGGGGCTCCACACTCAATGTCAACAACCAGCTCGACAAGTCCAATGCCGCACCACTGACGCGTCGATTGCCGATCTACTACTGCCCAAGCGACAGGCCCGGTGCCTATTTTGCCATGGATGCCGGCGTCGGCACCTTCTACGCCCCGCGGTCGAACTACGCGGTGAACGGCACAAGCGTGACAAAATCCGGGAAAACCTTCATCGGGCCATTCAACAAGACCTACACGTCGAGCGTCGGCAGCTCATGGACGTCGTTCGAGCCTCGCGGCTACAAGGGCTCCGAGGCGACCCGGTTTCGGAACATCACCGATGGCCTGTCGAAGACGCTGCTCATGTCGGAAGTCAACATATGGACATCCGATTCCGGCTCGCCGGTCGATCCCCGCGGCAAGATTGACGGCTGCAAGTTCGATGCCTCGATCTCGCCAAACGCGATGTTTGACAAGGTCGCGAACTGGTACGTCGCACCGAACTACTCCTGCACCGACACGCCGCCGTTTCTCCCCTGTCAGGCAGTCGGCAGCGCCTTTGTCTACGCTGCCCGCAGCCATCATTTCGGCGGCGTGCAGGCCGCATTTGCCGACGGCGCCGTGCAATTCGTCTCCGACCTGATCGATCAGGCCACGTGGCAGGCGCAGGGCACGATGAACGGGGCTGATTGATCGAACGCCCTGCACCGTCCCCCATCCCATCGCACCATGGAGCACTCCGACATGCCGCGCACCCGTTGCTTTCCATACGCCGCCTGCCTCGCCACGGCACTCTGCCTGGCCGCCGCCGGCTGCGGAAAATCCAAGCCGATCATGGAGGGGCTCGTGACGCTCGATGGCGTGCCGATCGAGAAAGGCACGATCATGCTGATACCCGCCACAGGCAAGGGGCAGAGCGCCGGCGGGGGCATCGTCGCCGGTCGCTACCGCATCACGGCCTCGCCAGTGCCGGTGAAAGTATGGATCAATGCCAGCCGCAAGGACGGCAAGATGCCAGACCCCCTGAACCCCGGAAGCGGGGTGATGATCGACCGCTACGTCGAGTATGTGCCCGATCGCTACAACGAGAAGACCACGCTCGAAGTGACGATCACCGAGGGCTTGAACAAGCACGATTTCGCGCTCGAGGGTGGCACGGTCAGCGAAGCCAAGCAGTGACCGCCGACGTTCGTCTCCGTCAGTGCAGCGGCTTCAGCGACACGACGTAGTCGACGAGCGCCGCAAACTCGGCCGCGGTGAGGTCATCAACGAGACCGGCCGGCATCACCGACACCGGCGACGTGGTGCGTTCCTCGATCGATGCCGTGGGGATGTCGTGCTCGGCCCCGGTGGCGTCGCGGATCGCCACGTGGTCCGCCGACTCCACCACCACGAAGCCGGTGAGTGCGCGGCCGTCGTCGAGCGTGAAGATATTGGTGGCAAATCCCTGCGCGATCGACTTGTTGGGGTCGAGGATCGCCCACGCGAGGTCGGGGCGCTTGTAGATTGCGGCGGCATTGGCCAGGCTCGGCCCCTTGAGCGGCTCGCCCGGCTTCACGGAATGACACTTGGCGCAGCCCTGCCGCGTGAACAACTGCTCGCCCAGCGAGACGTCCCCCTTCAGGCCGGTCACCTGCTCGATCACCTGATCGCGGGCCAGCCCCTTGAGCGGCACGCGCACAGCCTGCGACTCGGCGCGAAGCGTGGCGGCGTCGAGCTTCAGGTGCCGCAGCGTGCCATCCGCAGCTTTGGCGAGATCGGCGGTCTTCGCGTCGCTTGGACTTGCCGCCGCAGCGTCGATGAACCGGAGCAGATCGGCGGCCATGGCCTTCTCGTCGGTGAGCCGCATCGCCTCCATGATCTGCCGGGCACGCTTTTCCCCTGAGGCGAGGCCGGCCCGCAGCACGTCGGCGGCCTGCTTGCGGGTTGCCGGAGAAGCCGGAACCCGGCCCGTCAGGCGGCAGAGACAGCCGTCGGCGAGGAGAGCCCCGCGGCCATCCGTCCGCTCGGCTCGCTCGATCAGGAGGCCGATCTGCTTCTCCAGCTTTGGCGACCACAAGAGCACATGGCGGGCCTTCTCGATCATGATGCGGTCGGGCGGCGGCACGTCCCACATCGCGGCGATCGTATCGATCGCCGCCGCCATGCCTTCCGCGCTGTCGCCTCGTGCGAGAGCGAGCGCAGCCTCGCAACGGATGCCGGCCGTCCTCGAGGTGTCGCCTGCCGCCCTGATCAGGAGGGGCACCGCACTCGCAGGCGGCGGTTCGTCACCACCGAACTGCCGCACGAACGTGTCGATGACAGCCGGATCAGCCTCGGCCATGGCGATCAGCTTGTCGCTGGCCGGCGTCGACCTGAGCCGATGCCGGGCGAACTGCCCCGCCAGAAACACCGTGTCGTCGGCATCAGCCGCGGTGAGGGCCTCCTCCAGCACGGCGGCGATTTTTTTCGACTCTCCCCACTCCTCGGGCTGATGCACGGGACCGCGGGTATCCGGGCGGGTGCCCCAGAAGCCACCGGTCCATTTCTCGCTCTCGACGAAGTGCTGACGGCAGAGGGACGTGAGCAGGCCGCGACGCGCTTCGCGGTCTCCCGGAGGAACGGCCCTCAGCCGAGCGACCAGCCCGTCCACCGCCGCAGCGTCGTGCAGTGTGCCGAGCACGCGGAGCGCGGCGGCTCGACGGGCAGCGGGTGCGTCA
>CANHYS010000154.1 GCA_947464585.1 Planctomycetaceae bacterium
GACGGACTCGTGGTGGAACTCGAACGGGCCGCCCAGCTCGACATTCCCTGGGTGGTGGCCCATCCCGGTGCCGCCGGGGAACAGCCGCGTGACCAGGCGGTGCAACGGGCCGCAGACGGCATCGCCTCGGCGCTCGGCCGAACCCGCGGCCTGTCCTCCGGCATCCTCATCGAGACGACGGCGGGACAGGGCTCGTGCCTTGGCGACTCGTTCGAGGAGATTGCGGCCATGCTGAAGGCGATCGATGCTGCCGGCCACGCCGCCCGCGTGGCAGTCTGCCTCGACACGTGTCACGTGTTCGCCGCGGGCTACGGCCTGTCGCCCAGGAAGGAACTCGATCGCACGCTGGCCGAGTTCGATGCCGCCATCGGCATCGAACGGCTGAAGGTGATCCATGCCAACGACTCGAAGCGCGAACGCGGCTCGCGGGTCGACCGCCACGAGGCGATCGGCGAGGGCCACATCGGCCCCGATGCCTTTCGGCTGATCATGAACCACCCGAAGCTGGCGAAGATCCCGCTGATCCTGGAGACACCCAAGGAGGGCGCCGACGGAAAGCCCTGCCCCGATCAGGACCGTGGCAACCTCGCCACACTCCGAGGATTTGTGGCGGGCTGACCCGTCGTTGAAGCGGGGCGGGCGGTCGGGTACCCTTGGATGGCTGGCGAAAGAGCCATTCCTGGCCTTTTTCCAAGAAGTCGACCGGTGTGAATCAGAGCGATGCCGTCGGGGGAAACCCACGGTTGCCGTCTTTTTACTACGATTGCGTGGCAATGCTGTCAGAACAGGCAAACGCCGCACCAACTCGGGCAGCCGCTCCGCCCCACCGCCGTTCGTGGTGGCCCACGGCCTTCTGGCTGGTGGTGGCTGGAGCTGCAGCGACGGCCTACTCCCTCGACCCCGGGATCGTGGAGCGGTCGCTGGCATGGATCCGGCCCCAGCCGCCCCAGGCCAAGGCAGCGGCGCCGCGGGTGGTGCCGGTGACGGCCACCGCGGCCCGGCAGGCCGATCTGGATCTGTATCTCAACGGGCTCGGTGCGGTCGTCGCCTACAACACCGTCACGATCCGCAGCCGCGTGGAAGGCGAGCTTCTGAAGGTGGCCTTCCAGGAGGGGCAGGCCGTGGAGGCCGGAGATCTGCTGGCGGAGATCGATCCGCGTCCCTACGAAGTGCAGCTCACGCAGGCCGAAGGAGCGCTGGCCCGGGGCGAGGCGGCCTTGCGGACGGCACAGCGGGATCTGGAACGCTACGAGTCGCTGGCCGACCTCAAACAGATCACCGAGCAGCAGATCGACGCACAGCGGACTCTCGTGCAGCAGGGTGAGGCAGCGATCAAGATCGACCGCGGTGTCATCGACAACGTGCGGCTGCAGCTCGACTACTGCAGGATCACGGCCCCCATCAGCGGCAGGATCGGCCTGAGACTGGTCGATCCCGGCAATATTGTCCGGGCCAACGACACCGTCGGGCTGGCTGTCATCGCGCAGGTCCATCCGATCGCCGTCGTGTTCACCATCCCGCAGGACGAGATTGTGCGTGTGCAGCGGGCGCTCGCCGCCAGCGGAAAGCTCACCGTCGACGCCTACAACCGCGACTTCAAGACGAAGCTGTCCAGCGGCGCGCTCTTGGCTATCGACAACCAGGTCGATCCGTCGACCGGAACCGTCAAAATCAAGGCCGTGTTTCCAAACGAAGACAACACACTGTTCCCAAACCAATTCGTCAATGCGCGTCTGCTGGTGGAGACGATCCGAGCCGCGACCGTGATTCCGGTGGCGGCCGTGCAGCATGGGCCGAAATCAACGTTCGTCTACGTCGTGCAGCCCGATTCGACGGTGGAACTGCGGCCCGTCATCACCGGCGCCACCCAGGGCGATCAGGTGGCCATCGTCAGCGGACTCGTGCCGGACGAACTGGTCGTCACCACCGGCATCGACAAACTCAATAACAAGGCCAAGGTGGCCGTCCGCGGCGCACCGGCAAAAACCTCCGGCCAGGGAGCAGGCTGACGGCCGGCCGGACCGCGCAGCCTCGCGGATCCGGTTTTTGTCGTGAACCCGGCCATGTCGCGAGAGCGTGAACCATGAGCCTATCGCGGCCATTCATCCTGCGGCCGGTGGCCACCGGCCTGCTGATGCTGGCCATCCTGTTGGCGGGCCTGGTCGCCTACCGTCAGCTGCCCGTCTCGGCGTTGCCGCAGGTCGACTACCCGACCATTCAGGTGCTCACGTTCTATCCCGGCGCCAGCCCTGACGTGATGGCCTCCTCGGTGACCGCGCCGCTCGAACGGCAGTTCGGCCAAGTGCCCGGCCTGACGCAGATGACCTCCACGAGTTCGGAGGGCTGCTCGGTGATCACGCTGCGGTTCAACCTCAACCTCAACATCGATGTGGCCACCCAGCAGGTGCAGGCGGCGATCAATTCGGCTTCGACATTCCTGCCCCGCGACCTGCCAAATCCCCCGGTCTACACCAAGACCAACCCTGCCGACGCGCCGATCCTCACGCTCAGCTTGACCAGCGACACGCTGCCGCTGACGAAGGTGCAAGACCTCGCCGATACGCGACTGGCGCAGAAGATCTCGCAGCTGTCGGGCGTGGGGCTGGTGGGCATCTCGGGCGGGCAGAAGCCGGCCATCCGCATCCAGGCCAACCCCGCGGCGCTGTCGTCGCTGGGGCTGAACCTCGAAAACCTGCGCACGTCACTCGTGCAGGCCAGCGTGAACCAGGCGAAGGGGAGCTTCGACGGCCGCCGGCAGGCCTACACGATCAGCGCCAACGACCAGCTCCTCACCAGTGACCAGTTTCGCGAGCTGATCATCGGCTACCGCAACGGCGCCCCGATCCAGCTGGCCGATGTGGCCCGCGTGGTCGACGGGGCTGAGAACGTGCGGCAAGCCGCCTGGATGAACGACGTGCCGGCAGTGCTTGTCAACATCCACCGGCAGCCCGGGGCGAACATCATCGCCGTCGTCGACAGCATCAAGGCACTGCTGCCACAGCTGCAGGCATCGCTGCCGGCCGCCGTGTCGCTCCACGTGCTCACCGACCGCACGGTCACGATCCGGGCCAGCATCGAGGGCGTGCAGCACGAGCTGCTGCTGACCATCGGGCTGGTCGTGTTCATCATATTCCTGTTCCTGCGGAACGTGACGGCCACGTTCATTCCCGGCGTGGCGGTGCCGCTCTCGCTCGTGGGCACCTTCGCGGTGATGCAGGTGCTGGGCTATAGCCTCAACAACCTCACGCTCATGGCCCTGACGATCTCGACGGGGTTCGTCGTCGACGACGCGATCGTGATGATCGAAAATATCGTCCGCTATCTGGAACAGGGGGAATCGCCGCTGGCCGCGGCCCTGAAAGGGTCTGCCGAGATCGGCTTCACGATCGTCAGCCTGAGCGTGTCGCTGATCGCCGTGCTCATTCCCCTCCTGTTCATGGGCGACATCGTGGGGGAACTGTTTCGGGAGTTCGCCGTCACGCTGAGCGTCACGATCATCGTCTCGGCCATCGTCTCCCTGACGCTCACGCCGATGATGTGCGCGAAGCTTCTCGCGCACCACGAACCGGCACGGCGGGGCTGGTTGTATCGGGCCAGCGAGGCGGTGTTCGACGGGTGCCTGTGGGTTTACGCTGCCACGCTCGGATTCGTCCTACGGCACCAGGTGGCGACGATGGCCGTCGCCGTGGCCACGCTGGTGGCCACGGTGCAGCTCTATGCCATCGTGCCCAAGGGCTTCTTCCCCGTGCAGGACACGGGCGTGATCCTCGGGATCTCGGAGGCGCGACAGAGCATCTCGTTCGAAGAGATGGCGGTGCGTCAGCAGCAGCTCAACAGGGCGATCCTCGAGGACCCCGCCGTGGCGAGCCTGTCGAGCTTCATCGGCATCGACGGCACCAACACCACGGTCAACAGCGGCCGCATCCAGATCAACCTGAAGCCCCTGGAGGAACGCCACATCTCCGCGACCGAGCTGATCCGACGGCTGCAGACGCGGCTGGCCGGCGTGGAGGGCATCACGCTGTTCATGCAGCCGGTGCAGGACCTGTCGGTGGAGACACGCGTGAGCCGCACCCAGTATCAATACAGCCTGGAGTCGCCCGACGAGGACGAACTGGCGGTGTGGGCGCCGCGGTTCGTGGAGCGGCTGCAATCGCTGCCCGAACTGAGCGACGTGACCAGCGACCAGCAGAACGAGGGGCTCCAGACCCGCGTCGTGATCGACCGCGACACCGCCTCGCGGCTGGGGATCACCCCGCAGATGATCGACGACGCGCTCTACGACGCCTTCGGACAGCGGCAGATCTCGATCCTCTACACGCAGCTCAATCAATACCGCGTGGTGCTCGAGGTGCAGCCCGAGTACCGCAACAACCCCAGCGACATCGGGCAGATGTACGTCAGCGTGCCCGGCGGGGCTGAAGAGGCGGCCGAAGGCGGCCCGGCCCCGGCGGCCGGCGATCGGGGCAGCCGCCGTGTGCCACTGAGCGCCGTCACGCGGATCGAGGAGACGAGCACACCGCTGGCGGTGAACCACCAGGGGCAGTTCCCAGTGGTGACGGTGTCGTTCAACCTCGCGCCGGGAGCCTCGCTGGGTGGCGCCGTGCAGGCCATCGACGCGGCGCGCACCGCGATCGGCATGCCAGTCGGCATTCAGGCGGCGTTCCAGGGAACGGCGGCCGCCTTCCAGGCATCGCTCGACAATCAGCTGTTGCTTATTCTGGCGGCGATCGTCACGGTCTATATCGTGCTGGGCGTGCTCTACGAAAGCACGATCCACCCTGTGACGATCCTCTCCACGCTGCCCAGTGCCGGCGTGGGGGCGCTTCTGGCGCTGCTGCTCTACCGGATTGAGCTGAGCGTGATCGCGCTCATCGGCATCATCCTGTTGATCGGCATCGTGAAGAAGAACGCGATCATGATGATCGATTTCGCGTTGGATGCCGAACGCAACGGGATCGACGGCCGCCACGTGGGCCCCGCCGAGGCGATCCGGCAGGCCTGCCTGCTGCGGTTCCGGCCGATCATGATGACCACGATGGCGGCGCTCCTCGGTGCGGTGCCGCTGGCGATGGGCACCGGGGTGGGCTCGGAGCTGCGGCGACCGCTGGGCATCACGATCATCGGCGGCCTCGTTTTCAGCCAGTTGCTCACGCTCTACACCACGCCGGTGATCTACCTGTGGTTCGACAGGCTCGGCCGCTGGTTCCGCCGGGAGGCGGCGTGATGCACTTCTCCGAGTGGTTCATCCGTCGACCGGTGGGCACGTCGCTGCTGGCGATCGCGATCACACTCGCCGGTGCGATCTGCTACTTCCTGCTGCCGGTATCGCCGCTGCCGCAGGTGGAATATCCCACGGTGAGCGTCGGCGCCGGCCTGCCCGGCGCCAGCCCAGAGACGATGGCATCGGCCGTGGCCACGCCTCTGGAGCGGCAGTTCGGCCTGATCGCGGGCATCACCGAGATGACCTCCTCGAGCGCACTCGGCCAGACGGCGGTGACGCTGCAGTTCGACCTGAACCGCGACATCGATGCCGCCGTCCGCGACGTGCAGGCGGGAATCAACGCCGCCCGCGGCCGCCTGCCGGCGGATCTCCCCGGCACACCCAGCGCCTACAAGGTGAACCCCGCCGACTCGCCGGTGATGATCCTCGTGATGACCTCGCCGCTGCACACGCGGCCTCAGTTGCAGGACGCTGCAGCCACGATCGTGCAGACGAAGCTCTCGCAGGTGCCGGGAGTTGGGCAGGTGGTCATCAGCGGCGGCTCGTCACCCGCCGTGCGGGTGAGCGTCAATCCAACCGTGCTCGAACGGTTTGAGATCGGGCTCGACGAGGTTCGCCAGGCGGTGCAGAACGCCAACGCCAACCGTCCCAAGGGGATCATCGACGACGGCACGGCATCATGGTCGATCGCCACCACCGACCAGCTGTTCAAGGCCGACGAGTACCGGGAGATCATCGTGGCATTCCGGCGCGGGGCGCCGGTGCGACTCGGCGACGTGGCCACGGTCGCCGACTCCGTTCAGGACACACGCGTGGCCGGCGTCTACAACGGGCAGCCGACGATCCTGGTGATCGTCTATCGGCAGCCCACAGC